>NZ_SSDQ01000120.1:0-4941 GCF_004794315.1 Microbacterium sp. PF5
AGGTGGAGTCCCCTTACGGGGACCAGGGGTTCAAATCCCCTCGTCTCCGCCAGTTCTTCTTTTGGTCAGAGCCTGTTCTATCAAGCTCTTCCGGCCTTCCTCCTTCCTGTGATTCGCGTTCCGTAGTGTTTCCGGGGGAGTGTGAGGGGAGCGACGCGTTCAGACGGCGCAGCGCTTCGATGTCCTGCGCCTCTCCGAGAACGTGCGCGTAGACCTTCAGGACCGTGCGTGGATCGTCGCCCAGCCAGGCCGCGACCTGGTTGATCGGAACGCCCTGACGAAGCCACGTGCTGGCTGCGTAGTGCCGCAGGTCATGGATCGTGTGCTCCGGCGAGGTAGTCGTCCAAGCGACGGCGCGGCGGAAATAGGTGCCGCGGAGCTGGAGGCCGGTGGCACTCGTCGCCAAGTAGTCGGTCGACCCCTTGCCGGATGCCCACTCCCGGGCGATGTCCTGGGCACGCGCAACGAGGGGGACGGTTCGTCGACCACGAGCCGACTTCGGAGCCTTCTCGGCGTAGCCATCGCTCTGCGCACGGAGAACTCGAACGGCGGGGAACGGGAGGTCTTGCAGATCGGCGACGCGAAGAGCGCGGAGCTCCGAACATCTGAGTCCCGTGAGGCTCAGCCACTCGGTGATGAGCGCTCCGTGCGGGGATCGTTCCCGTTGAGCGTCGATGATCGTTGCGAGAGTCGAGGAGATGAGCGGTGCTCCATCATGAGCCTGGATCGATCCCGAAGGCGTCCGAACACCGCGCACGGGATTGCTGTGCGTCCAACGCTCACGCACAGCCCACGTCCACATCGCGGAGAGAGTCGTGCGAACCCGCGGAGACCGTGGTGTGTGTGCGGGTACTGAGCAGATCCGTAAGGAAAGCGAGTACATCGGCTCCGATACCGAACCGATGGCCGGCTTTTACTCAAATTGCTTGCTAGTTGCAAGCAAATACCGCGACGCCAGGATCCGGCGGTCAGCAGACTCTTCACAGGAAATTCCCAGGAAGCTTCTCCCCAAGTTCCTCTCAAGTGCGCGCAGATGCAGCCCTCACGCTCGCTCCGAGTTTTACGCGGCACGATCTCCGATACAGGATCAAGGCCGGCCTCCGGCTGGCGCGAGTATGGCAGGCGTCTGCGGCGCGTCCGGTCCTCACTACGCTGCGGTCCGGGCGCTCCTCGACGCCTGCCACCTTCCGCCTCCCGGCCGACTGCGCTCGATAGGGTGATCTGGCACACCGGAGTGCGCTGTCGACCGCCGAAGTGTGCCCCCAGGCGACGCGGGACTAGTTAGGAGCAAGTGTGGATCGTTTAGCACTCGAGTGGACCGGGTTCCGCGGCTTTAAATCGCGCACGAGCCTGTCGCTGCCAAACCTGACCATGCTCATCGGTCGAAACAATGTCGGCAAGTCTTCGGCGTACGCTCCGCTACTTCTCTTGAAACAAACCCTTAGCGCGCGTGACCCAAGGACGGCACTACTTGGCCGAGGGCCGCTCGTTGACGTCGGCCCATTCTCTGATTACGTCAGCCAGCACGACCCTGACGAAGTCGTGACATTCCGAGTCTCACTCGACCCGTCAAAAGTGGAACGCGTCCGAACCGTTCGTGCCCCGGCTGCGATCGAGACGAGTTTCCGAAGCGTGAACGGTTCTGAGCCCTTCGTCAGTCGACAGCGCGTAGAGGATGCCGCCGGCGACGCTCTGATAGCGAGATCTCGCAAGGAACCCGACGGGCAGTTCACATTCACGTCTCCTCTCCTACCGACCGCGAGCGCGACAGGACGCCCCTATCGCGAGATCACTGCCGTTCGGAAGGCCTTTCGCGATGAACAACCCCAGGGGTTCCTGTTCAACAGCTACGGAGGACTGTTCCTTCCTCAAAGCGTGCGAGAAGATCCGCAACGTTGGGAAGCGGTCCGCGACTGGTACAACGCGGCGTACCGGGTGTACGACGCGCAGACAGCTGCCAACATTGCGCTTCTCGAGCTACTCCACTCGATCAGCTATCTCGGACCACTGCGCTCATTGCCGCAGCGTACATACAGACTCGGCGCGGAGGCTCCTTCCGAGGTTGGGGTAAGCGGCGAGCATGCACCCGAGCTCTTGTTCCGGCACTCTGACGACATTGATGCTGCGGAAGTGAATAAGTGGCTGGAACGGCTCGGTTACGGAAGCTTGCGCTTCGATTCGGTTGGCCCCGAGTACTTCCAAGCCCAGCTTGTTACACCCTCGGGCCTGGTCGTGAACCTGGCGGACACGGGGGTCGGGCTGTCGCAGGTCATACCGCTTCTTGTTCAGGGCTCGGTGAGCAAAAAAGGGTCGATGGTCATTTCCCAGCAACCCGAGATCCATCTAAACCCGGCTCAACAGTCGATCGTCACTGACTTCCTGATTGATCGTGCGACTAGCGGTGTCCGGGTACTTGTCGAGACCCATAGCGAGCACATGCTGATGCGTCTGCGGAGACGGATAGCAGAGGGCGACTTGGCCGCAGACGATGTTGCGGTGTACTACGTGGAGGCGTCAGATGCCGGAACCATCCTGCGAGATGTGCCAGTCGGCGAACTTGGGGAGATTGCTCGTCAGGACTGGCCTCAAGGTTTCTTCGAGGATCAACTGGAAGAGGCGTTCGCGCTAGCCGCCGCGCAGTCGCTGCGGAGTTCTCGCAATGCGGGTTGAAGACGTTTGTTCAACTGATGTCGTGCTGGACACGAATGTATTGAGCCATGCCGATAATCCTGGTTCTTCGTACCAGTTGAGCGCTCAAGGCGTGCTCGACTGGATGCGAGGTTGCGAGGTGTTTTGGGTACTCGACGATAACGGCAAGAGCCAGCCCGACCCTCACACAAGCCAGCTTTACCTGGAGTACAGGCAAACTCTGCCTCCGATGGGAGCGGCACTCCAGCTATTCGTCGCCTGCCTAGCAGGAGGACGCGTCCGGTTCGCCCCGCGCCCCGCGCAGACGGTTCGAGACAACATCCGGCGCCTTGTGCCACGCAACAAGAAAGATCAGGTCATCCTCGGAGCGGCGGCGGGCTCGACGGATAAGGTTCTAATTTCGAATGACGAGGCCGACTTTTCGAACTCGGTGCGCAGGAAGGCCAGGGCGCAGCTGGACGTGACCATCCATCACTCCAAAGATTTCGACTCCGAGCCTGAGCAACAACCTGAAGAACCTTCGGCGGTTGAGACCGGCGGGACCGCTGGGTCGGACGATCAAGCATCAGTTGATGCTTCCAGTCGGTAGCTGAGTCGCCGACCTAATGCTGCCCAACCTTCTTGGGCCGGTTGTCGGCCGGGAACCCGGCTGAAACCACGCACGACCAGCCGCCCCCAACGAGCATGACTTCTGCGGAATCACGCGGCGAACGAGCACCCACTGACCTGGCTCATACAACTAATAATCGTCCAGCCTTCGCTGATGACAGCGTGAGTGAGGACTGCGGATTTGCTGCCGTGCGCCGCGAGCGGCGCTTTGCCCTCGATGGAGCTGCCGCGTTCCGTCAGATCGGGGCGCTATCGTCTTTCCCACTACCGATGAGCGACTTTCACCGAGGGGAGGTAGTGCTGATGAGCACCCCGTTTCGAGAGGTGGAAGAAGCTTCGCTCGCGGCGATGACTCCCCAGGAGCGGGCAAGCTTCGAAGCAGCCCTGAAGGTCGAGGAGGATCGTCTTCGCGCTGCCGAACGTGTCTACGCCCGATCTACGGCGCGCGGCTCGCGCACGGCTCCTCTGCCGGAGACGGATCATGCCGAAGGTGCCAATTCGCTCTGATCCACTTCGCGGCTTCGCGCTCTTGCTCTGACATCCCGTCCCGTTGCTCGCGTCGTCCCGCGGCTGCTTCAGCCCGCATCCACGCTGTCGGATCCTCGCGTTGCTTCGTTCGAGTGAGTCCCCCGAACGACCATGAGGGGCGGTTCTTGGAGCCGCGCGCGTAAAGCACCACCTGGGCCGACGAGCCGAAGTTCCCATGGATCGGAGCGGGGCAGTTTCGGGGGCCGTTCACTGGGCACCGCGCGCACCAGAGATCGTTCCTCGCAGCGGAGGTGAGAGCGCGGAGATGCTCGATGTGCGGAGGGATCGCGGCCCCAGGCTTGGCCATCAGGTCGTTCTCATCTACTGACTTCAGCGCATACCCGAGCGCTTTCGAGATGTACCAGATAGTCTGAGCCATCTCGCCCCGTGCGGCATCCGTCGCGCTGGAGATGTACCGGCAATCGAGCTGCGTGCCCCACTCGATCACGGCTCCGGCGTACTGAGTGGTCGCTGCCCCCGCTATCTGCTCAATGGCTTCGGGGAAAAGCGGAGCCTCTCTCTCGGGGATGCGTAGGACCACGTGGTAGTGCCGAACGCCTCGACGTTGAGCCTCGATCACCGCGAAGTAGGCGAGCCCGCTGAATTGGCGATGGAGACGATGGAGCGTCGAACGCCAAAGTGCCGAGGAGGCGCAGTTCCAGGCCACCTGGCCGAGGTAGTCGTAGGTCGTTGGGTCAATGGCGGCGCCGGTCTCATCCACCTTGCCGAAGCTCGGTGCGGTGAGGGTGAGAAACGCGTAGCGGTAGCCCTCGACGACTGCGCCGTCCTCATCGAATAGGCCCGAGCACGCGATGGCGGCCCAATCGCCTCGGTACAGTTCCGCGCAGCTCTCGCACTGGGCCTTGAGATGGATGCCGCACCGCACCCAGGCACCGGGCTTTGCCTCGTACGGACGAGAGCAATAGCGGGCTCGGATGAGGTCGTAGAACTCGCGGTCAACGTCGAGAGGGTCCATCGCCTGCGCGGTCGGGACCAGGGGAGCGTCAGGGGAGCGGAGCTATCAGGGCACACTGAAACGGCGCTTGCATGACATGCATCAGACCGCAGGATCATGCGGCCCGAGCGGCTCCCCTGGCCCTGCTAAGGTGGAGTCCCCTTACGGGGACCAGGGGTTCAAATCCCCTCGTCTCCGCC
>NZ_SSDQ01000121.1:0-14573 GCF_004794315.1 Microbacterium sp. PF5
GCCCGGTGCTCCCGGCGCTCCCGGCGCTCCCACCCCCGGCACCGGAGCGGCCGCGGGCGGCTCGGGCTCCGTCGACGCTCCCCCCTCCGCGCCGCGCCGCCCCGTGGCCGTCCGTTCGCCCCTCGTGCGACGCCTCGCGCGAGACCTGGGGCTCGACGTGCACACCATCACCCCGAGCGGAGCCGACGGCGCCATCACCCGGGCCGACGTCCTGCGCGCCGCCGTGGACCACGCGATCGACGGCGTCACGGCGCCACATCACACGGCCTCCGACTCCGCGGCCCTCGGCACGACGGCAGGCGCCACCTCGGCCTCCGGCACCGCAGCCCCGACCTCCACGACCGGCACCGGCGAGCTCGACGGCCTCCCCGTGCGATCCCGCGAGCGCCTGTCGCCGCTGCGGCGCGCCGTGAGCGCGAAGCTCGCGCGCAGCCGCTCCGAGATCCCCGAGGCCACGGTCTGGGTCGACGTGGATGCGACGGAACTGTGGGACCTCCGCGGGCAGATGGCCCCGGAGGGCGAGCGGCCGCCGTCGATCACGGCACTGCTGGCGCGGTTCGTGCTGCTGGCGCTGGAGGACTATCCGGTCCTCGCGTCGCGGCTGAGCGAGGACGGCGACGAGCTGATCTCGTTCGACGGCGTGAACCTGGGCGTCGCGGCCGACACCGAGCGCGGCCTCCTGGTGCCGGTGGTCCCGCGGGCGCACGCGCTCACGGTGGCCCAGCTCGACACGGCGCTGCGCGAACTGGCCGCGACCGCCCGCTCCGGGTCCATGCCGCCCGAGCGCCTGCGCGGCTCGACCTTCACGCTCAACAACTACGGCGGCCTGGGGGTCGACGGCTCCGCGGCGATCATCAACCATCCGGATGTCGCGATCCTCGGCATCGGTCGCATCATCGAACGCCCGTGGGTCGTGGAGGGAGCGATCGTGCCGCGGCGGATCGCCCAGCTGTCGCTCGTGTTCGATCACCGGGTCTGCGACGGCGGTTATGCGGCCGGGTTCCTGCGCCGGGTGACGGAGCTGATCGAGCATCCGCTGCGTGCGTTCGGGAGGATCTGAGGCCGCAACCTGCTGCGCACTCTCGTGGCGCGGCGGACGATGCGCTACGCTCGGCGATTACTGACCGATCATTCGGTAAGTAATCGACGGCGTCCCCCGCGCCGCCCGACCCGACGCAGAACAACGGAGTTCGCATGACCTCAGCCACCGCTGCCGCCTCGTCCACCGGAAGGATGCCCGCCGAAGAGCGCCGGGTGCTCGCGGGCACCCTCGTGGGCACCTCGATCGAGTGGTACGACTTCTTCATCTACGCACAGGCCGCCGGCCTCGTGCTCGCGCCGCTCTTCCTCGCCCCGATCGCGGAGTCCAGCCCCGGGCTCGCCCAGGTGCTGTCGTTCGCCACGATCGGCATCTCGTTCCTGTTCCGCCCGCTCGGCGCGATCGTCGCCGGACACCTGGGTGACAAGCTCGGCCGCAAGAAGATGCTCGTCTTCACGCTCGTCATGATGGGCCTGTCCACCTCGCTGATCGGCCTGCTGCCGACGTACGCGGCGATCGGTGTCGCCGCGCCGATCCTCCTCATCCTCCTCCGCATCCTGCAAGGCTTCTCCGCGGGCGGCGAGTGGGGTGGCGCCGCCCTGATGGCCGTCGAGCACGCGCCGACGGGCCGGCGCGGCCTGTTCGGCGCCTTCCCGCAGATCGGCGTGCCGGTCGGCATGATCCTGGCGACGTTCACGCTGTGGGCGCTCACCACCTCGATGTCGCCCGAGGCGTTCCTGGAGTGGGGCTGGCGCATCCCGTTCCTGCTGTCGATCGTGCTGATCGCGGTCGGTTACGTGATCCGCCGCGCGGTCGACGAGAGCCCCGTGTTCGAAGACCTGCGCCGCCGCCGCAAGGAGGCCTCGGCCCCGCTCGGGCAGCTGTTCCGCTCGAACACCAAGCAGGTCGTGCTGACGGCCGTCATCTTCATCGCGAACAACGCCGCCGGCTACCTGCTCATCGCGTTCTTCGCCACCTACGCGGTCACCGCGCTGGGGATGGAGCGTCCGCCCGTGCTCCTGGCGACCACGCTCGCCTCGTTCGGCTGGCTGATCTTCACGCTGTGGGGCGGGCACCTCTCCGACCGCCTCGGGCGCATCCGCACCTTCCAGATCGGGTACGTCGCCCTGGCGGTGTGGGCGATCCCGATGTGGTTCCTGATCGACACCGCGAACATCGTCTGGTACTTCGTGGCACTGTTCGTGATGACGTTCGCCCTCGGGCTGTCGTACGGCCCGCAGGCAGCGCTGTACGCCGAGATGTTCCCGGCGAACGTGCGCTACTCGGGCGTCTCGATCGGCTACGCGCTGGGAGCGATCCTCGGCGGGGCGTTCGCGCCGATGATCGCGGAGTCGCTGCTGAACCAGTTCCACGCGGCGTGGACGATCGGCCTCTACATCGCCATCGCCTCGGTCATCTCGCTCATCGGGGTGTCGCTGGTGAAGGAGACGAAGGGCGTGGACCTCTCCGTCTGACGCGCGGGATCCGGGATCGCGGCCGGCCGTGCGCCTGTGCCATAATTACCTTACGATCGGTCAGTAATTCACGGCCGGCCGCTCCCCGGACCACCCGCAGGACGACGATGTCAGGAGATCCGCATGCCAGAGGCCTATCTCGTCGGAGGCGTGCGCACGCCGGTCGGGCGCTACGGCGGCACCCTCGCCACGGTCCGCCCCGACGATCTGGCCGCCCTCGTCGTCGGCGAGGCCGTGCGGCGCGCCGGGCTCGACCCCGCGACCGCGGAGCTCGACGAGGTCATCCTCGGCGCGGCGAACCAGGCCGGTGAGGACAACCGCAACGTCGCCCGGATGGCGGTGCTGCTCGCGGGGCTCCCCGACACCGTGCCCGGCATCACCGTCAACCGGCTCTGCGCCTCCGGCATGTCGGCCGTGACCATGGCCGCCCAGGCGATCCGCGCCGGCGACGCCGACCTCATCGTGGCGGGCGGCGTGGAGTCGATGACCCGCGCGCCCTGGGTGCAGGCGAAGCCCGAGAAGGCCTGGGCCAAGCCCGGAGCCGCGTTCGACACCTCGATCGGCTGGCGCTTCCCCAACCCGCGACTGCTCGCGCGCGACAAGGCCACGTTCACGATGCCGGAGACCGCGGAAGAGGTCGCCCGCGTCGACGGCATCACGCGCGCGGAGGCCGACGCGTTCGCCGTGCGGTCGCAGCAGCGCGCAGCCGCCGCGATCAGCGCCGGCCGCTTCGCCCCCGAGATCGTCGGCGTGCCCGTGCGCGACGGCGAGGTGCTCGTCGACGAGGGCCCCCGCCCCGACACGACCCTCGAGGTCCTGGCCCGGCTGCGCCCCGTGGTCGCGGGCGGCGAGGTCGTGACCGCGGGCAACTCCAGCGCCCTCAACGACGGCGCGTCCGCGGTGCTGGTGGCGAGCGCCGCGGCCGTGGAGCGCTACGGCCTCACGCCCCGCGCGCGCATCGTGGTGGGCACCTCGGCCGGACTCGCCCCCGAGGTCATGGGGCTCGGGCCGGTGCCCGCGACCGAGAAGGCGCTGCTCCGTTCGGGGCTGTCGCTGGACGACCTGGGGTCGATCGAGCTGAACGAGGCCTTCGCGTCGCAGTCGCTCGCGTGCATCCGCCGCCTCGGGCTGGACGAGGACCGGGTGAACGCCAACGGCGGAGCCATCGCGCTCGGGCATCCCCTCGGCTCCTCGGGCTCGCGGCTGCTGGTCACGCTGATGGGCCGCATGGAGCGTGAGGGCTCGCAGTACGGCCTGGCGACGATGTGCGTCGGCGTCGGGCAGGGGACGGCCACGATCCTGGAGGCCGTGCGATGACCGCGGCGCCGACCGCCGAGACCCCGCCCGCGACGCCGCTGCTGGTCGAGCACCGCGAGGACCGGGTGATCGCGACCCTGAATCGTCCGCACAAGCGCAACGCGATCGACCAGGCCACGATCGACGCGCTGCACGCCCTGTGCGCGGAGCTGGAGGAGACGCCGAAGACGCTGATCCTCACCGGGGCCGAGGGCGTGTTCGCCGCGGGTGCCGACATCGCCCAGCTGCGGGAGCGCCGCGCCGCCGACGCGCTGCGCGGCATCAACGCCCACGCGTTCGTGCGCCTCGCGGAGCTGCCGATGCCCGTGATCGCCGCGATCGACGGCTACGCCCTGGGCGGTGGGGCCGAGCTCGCCTACGCCGCGGACATCCGCCTCGCGACGCCCGCGCTCCGCATCGGCAACCCCGAGACCGGTCTCGGGATCATCGCCGCGGCCGGGGCATCGTGGCGGCTGAAGGAGATCGTGGGTGAGGCCAGGGCCGCCGAGCTGCTGCTCACCGGTCGCACGGTGCTCGCCGACGAGGCGCTGCGCCTCGGGATCGTCTCCGCTCTGCACGAGCCGGACGAGCTGCTCGACGCCGCCCACGCCGTGGCCGACCGCATCGCCCGCAACGACCCCGCGGCCACGATGGCGACCAAGCGCGTGCTGCGCGCCCCGCGCGACCGGCACCCCGCCGTCGACCTGGAGGAGCAGTCCGTGCTCTTCGAGAGCCCGGAGAAGTTCCGCCGCATGACCGCCTTCCTGGAGCGGAGAGACCGATGACGACCACCTCACCCTCCCCCTCCGCGGCCGCCGCGACGGCCCCGCCCACCGCCCCGGCGCGCGTCGGCGTGCTCGGCGGCGGGCGCATGGGCGCCGGCATCGCGCACGCCTTCCTGCTCGCGGGCTCCCGCGTGACCGTGGTGGAACGCGATGACGCGGCGGCGGAGGCGGCGTCCGCGCGCGTGCTCGGCTCCGTCGACGCCTCGATCGCCCGCGGCTCCGCCACCGACACGGTCGCGTCGTATCGGGCACGCTTCGCGACCGGCACCGACGCGGCCCTCTTCGCCGACTGCGACCTCGTCGTCGAGGCCGTGCCGGAGGACCTGAGCCTGAAGATCGAGGCGCTCACCCGCGTGGAGGCGCAGCTCTCCCCCGCCGCCGCCCTGGCCTCCAACACATCCTCCATCGCGATCGACGAGCTCGCCGCCGTGCTCGACCGCCCGGCGCGCTTCCTCGGCCTGCACTTCTTCAACCCGGTGCCGGCCTCGACCCTGGTGGAGATCGTGCGCGGCGCGGCGACCGACGCGGCCCTGACCGACGCGGCCCGCAGCTGGGTGCACGCCCTCGGCAAGACGCCGATCGTGGTCGCCGACGCGCCGGGCTTCGCCTCCTCACGACTGGGCGTCGCGCTCGGCCTGGAGGCGATCCGGATGCTGGAGGACGGCGTCGCCTCGGCGGCCGACATCGACGCCGCCATGACGCTCGGCTACAAGCATCCGGTGGGCCCGCTCCGGCTCACCGACCTCGTGGGGCTCGACGTGCGGCTCGGCATCGCCGAGTACCTGGCCGCGCACCTGGGCCCGCG
Organism: Microbacterium sp. PF5; assembly: GCF_004794315.1. Classification (NCBI taxonomy): domain Bacteria; kingdom Bacillati; phylum Actinomycetota; class Actinomycetes; order Micrococcales; family Microbacteriaceae; genus Microbacterium; species Microbacterium sp. PF5. The sequence continues at coordinate 5,401 of NZ_SSDQ01000121.1, forward strand.
CTTCGAACCCCCCGCTCTGCTGCGCCGTCTCGTCGCCGAGGGCCACCTCGGCCGCAAGAGCGGACGCGGCTTCTACGACTGGGACGACTGATGAAGGGAACCCCCATGACCGAGATCCTCCCCAGCTACGTGCAGGGCGCGTGGTGGACCCCGTCCGCCGACACCGAGGCCACCGAGGTGCGCGACGCCTCCACGGGCGAGGTGGTCACGCGCGTCTCCACGACCGGGCTCGACCTGGGCGCCGCCCTGGACCACGCGCGCACGGTCGGGCAGGCGTCTCTCGGCGCGCTCACCTTCCACCAGCGGGCCGTGCTGCTGAAGAAGCTCGCGCTCGCCCTCACCGCACGCAAGGAGGAGCTGTACGCGCTGTCGAGCCGCACGGGCGCCACGGCGCAGGACTCCTGGGTCGACATCGACGGCGGCATCGGCGTGCTCTTCGCCTACTCCAGCAAGGGCCGCCGTGAGCTGCCCAACGCGAAGGTCTACGTCGACGGCGCCGTCGAGAACCTCTCGCGCGACGGCTCGTTCCTCGGCCGCCACATCTACACGCGCCTGCCCGGGGTGGCCGTGCAGATCAACGCCTTCAACTTCCCGGTGTGGGGGTCGCTGGAGAAGTTCGCGCCCGCCTTCCTCGCCGGGGTGCCCACGGTCGTGAAGCCCGCGACGCCCACCGGCTACCTCACCGAGGCGATGGTGCGCGTGATGGTCGAGTCCGGGCTGCTGCCCGACGGCTCGCTGCAGCTGGTGTCGGGCAGTGTGCCTGACCTGTTCGACCATCTGCGCCTGGGCGACCTCGTGGCGTTCACCGGCTCGGCCTCGACCGCGGAGCGCCTGCGCGCGCACGACGCGGTGCAGACCGGCGGTGTGCGCTTCACGAGCGAGACCGACTCGATCAACGCGTCGATCCTCGGCACCGACGCCGTGAGCGGCACCCCCGAGTTCGACGCCTACGTGAAGCAGCTCGTGACCGAGATGACCTCGAAGGCCGGGCAGAAGTGCACCGCGATCCGCCGCGCCATCGTGCCTGAGGACGCGGTTGACGACGTGATCGCCGCCGTGCGCGCGCGCCTGGAGCAGCGGATCGTCGTGGGCGACCCGCGGGCCGAGGGCGTCACGATGGGCCCGCTCGCCTCCCTCGCACAGCGCGACGAGGTGCGCCGCCAGGTGCGACGGCTGCAGGAGGGGGGCGGCGAGCTCGTGATCGGCTCGACCGACGACCCCGCGGTGCGTCACGCCGACGGCAGCGAGGCGACCGCCCCCGACGGCGCCTTCGTCGCCCCGATGCTGCTGCGCTTCGCCGACGCGACCAGCCCCGCCGTGAACGAGATCGAGGCGTTCGGCCCGGTGTCGAGCATCGTCGGGTACCGGTCGCTGGCCGAGGCGTCGGAACTCGTGGCCCGCGGCGGCGGCTCCCTCGTCACCAGTGTCGCGACCCACGACCCCGAGGTCGCGACGACCCTGGCGGCCGGCATCGCCGCCTACAACGGCCGGGTGCTGTTCCTCGACCGCGACGACGCGCGCAGCTCGACCGGTCACGGCTCCCCCCTGCCCAACCTCGTGCACGGCGGGCCGGGCAGGGCGGGCGGCGGCGAGGAGCTGGGCGGCATCCGCGCGGTGCTGCACCACATGCAGCGGACGGCCGTGCAGGGCTCCCCCGAGATGATGACCGCGCTCACCGGCGTGTGGCATCAGGGCGCGACGGCCCGCCCGTTCGAGGCGAACGACGGCGTGCATCCGTTCCGCAAGTCGCTGTCCGAGCTGCGGATCGGCGATCAGGTCGCAAGCCCCTCGCGCACCGTGACCCTCGACGACATCGAGACGTTCGCGGCGTTCACGGGCGACACCTTCTACGCGCACATGGACGAGGCCTCCGCGGCCGCGAACCCGTTCTTCCCCGGACGGGTCGCGCACGGCTACCTGCTGGTGTCGTGGGCCGCTGGGCTGTTCGTCGACCCGGCGCCCGGGCCCGTGCTGGCCAACTCCGGCCTGGAGAACCTGCGCTTCGTGACGCCCGTGTCACCCGGCGACGAGATCCGGGTCGAGCTCACCGCCAAGCAGATCACCCCGCGCGAGACCGACGAGTACGGCGAGGTGCGGTGGGATGCGGTGCTGAAGAACCAGGACGACGAGATCGTCGCGACCTACGACGTGCTCACGCTCGTCGCCAAGGAGCTCGCCGCCGTGTGAGCGCCGGGGCGCCGGGCGGGCGGGGTGTCCGGCGCCTCAGCGGCGGCGCAGGCCGTCGAGGGCGATGGCGACCACGTCGTCGGCGAGCCGGTCCGCGCCCTCACGCCCTCCGGGGCGGTACCACTCGACGATCGAGTTGATCATGCCGAACGTGAGGCGGGCCACGACGGCCGCGTCGATGTCGGAGCGCAGCGACCCCTCCGCCTGCGCCTCTCCGACGAGCGCGGTGATGCGCCGGTCGAACGCGCGACGGCGCGTGAGCGCGCGCCGCTCCACGTCGGTGTTCCCGCGCACCCGCAGCAGCAGGGTCACGGCGGGCAGCTGCGACACGAGCACGTGCACGGCGCCGCGCAGCACGTGCTCCAGGCGCGCGACGGCGTCGGGCGCCTGGCCGCCGTCCGTGAGCGGCAGCGGGTCGTCGACAACGGCCTCCAGGCCGCTGAGGGCAGCGTCGAGCGCCCGGTCGAGGATGTCGTCCTTCGAGGCGAAGTGGTGGTAGATCGCCGACTTCGACAGGCCGAGGCGCTCGGCCAGCTTGCCGATCGAGGTCGCGTCGTAGCCGTGCTCGTTGAACGCGGCGACCGCGACGTCGAGTATCCCCTGCTGGTCGTACCCGGGGCGGCCGCGCCGCGTGGTCTGCATCTCGGACATCCCCCACAGTCTCCCATCGCGGCGCCCCCGCGCCGTGCAGGCGGCGCGATCTCGGCGCCGTGTCAGCGCAGGTCGTAGACGCGCTTGTACTTGCCCTCGCTGCGGGGCAGGGCACCCGGCTCCTCCAGCCGCACCGCGACCGTCGACCCGACGAACACCTTGATGCGCTGTGCCAGCACCTTCGCCGCCGCCGCGCACGTGTCCACCGAGAGGTCGGGGTGACGCTCGATGCGCACGGTCAGCGCGTCCATCCGCCCCTCCTTCGTCAGCTCCAGGATGAAGTGCGGGGTCAGCTGCTCGATGCCCAGCACCAGCTCCTCGATCTGCGTCGGGAACAGGTTCACGCCGCGCAGGATGATCATGTCGTCGTTGCGACCCGTCACCTTCTCCATGCGCCGCATGCCCGGCCGCGCGGTGCCCGGCAGCAGGCGCGTGATGTCGCGCGTGCGGTAGCGGATCACCGGGAAGGCCTCCTTGGTGAGCGAGGTGAACACGAGCTCGCCGCGTTCCCCGTCGGGGAGCGCCTCGAGCGTGTCGCCGTCGATCACCTCGGGAAGGAAGTGGTCCTCCCACAGGTGCGGCCCGTCCTTCGTCTCCAGGCACTCGTTCCCGACCCCGGGCCCCATCACCTCGCTGAGCCCGAAGATGTCGAGCGCGTCGAGGTCCAGGCGCTGCTCGAGCTCGTGCCGCATCTCGTTCGTCCACGGCTCGGCACCGAGCACCGCCACCTTCAGCGACGTCGACCGGGGGCCGATGCCCTGCGCGGCCATCGCATCCGCGATCGTGAGCAGGTAGCTGGGCGTGCACAGGATGGCGTCCGGCTCGAAGTCGCGGATCAGCTGCACCTGCCGTGCCGTCTGCCCGCCCGACATCGGGATCACCGTCGCGCCCAGGGCCTCGATGCCCGCGTGCGCTCCGAGGCCGCCCGTGAACAGGCCGTAGCCGTAGGCGTTGTGCACCTTCATGCCCCGCCGGATGCCGCTGGCCCGCAGCGACCGCGCCACGAGCGAACCCCAGCGGTCCAGGTCGCCCCGGGTGTAGCCGACCACGGTCGGGCGGCCCGTGGTGCCGCTGGAGGCGTGGATGCGGGCGACCTCGTCCATCGGCACCGCGAACATCCCGAACGGGTAGGTCTCGCGCAGGTCGTCCTTCGTCGTGAAGGGCAGGCGGCGCACGTCGTCCAGCGACCGGATGTCGTCGGGGTGCACGCCCGCCTCGTCGAACTTGCGGGTGTAGAGCGGCACGTGCGCGTAGGCGTGGCGCACGGTCCGTTGCAGCCGCTCCAGTTGAAGGGCCTCGAGCTCCGCACGGCTCAGGCGCTCCTCGGGGTCGAGTTCCTCGGCGGCGGGCGGGCGGAGGGCGGAAGCGGGGGCGGTCGTCGTCGACACGGGGGCTCCTCGGGTTTCGGCGGGTCAGTGGGTCTGGGGCGTGGTGCGGGAGCGGCCGCGGAACTCGGCGACGGTGTCGCCCTGCTCGTCGACCACGGTGACGTCGTAGATGCCGGAGCGCCCGGTGCGGGTGCGTCGCACGGCCGTGGCCGTGAGGGTCTGCCCGGCGACGGTCGGCTTGAGGAAGGCGATGTCGGCTCCGGCCGCGACCGTGACCCGGTCGTCCTCGTTGCAGGCGATCGCGAAGGCCGTGTCGGCGAGCGCGAACACGAACCCGCCGTGGGTGATGCCGAAGCCGTTGGTCATGTCGTCGCGCACGCGCATCGAGACGACCGCATGACCGGGGTCGTCGCGCTCGACCGTGAGCCCGAGCATCGCGGACGCACGGTCGCGCTGCATCATGGCGCGATTGGGCTGCACGGCCTCCGCCGTCTCCGTCGTCACATCCGTCATCGCCGACCTCCTCGTCGCGCTGGGGACGGGACGCCGCGGTCCCGCTCGGCCCATACTAACTGAACGATCGGTCAGTAAGACAGAGCGGGACCGCGGCCCGACGCAGAGCGTGCGTCAGTCGACGGTGAGGGGCGGGGTCAGCGTCGCGTCCTCCACCGTGATCCCGGTGATGACGGCCGCCGGATCAGCGGCGTCGCGGTCCGCGCGGAAGCGAACCACGCCGCCCTCCCTCGTCGCCCACTGATAGAAGTCCTCGCCGGACGAGACGATCTGCAGGAACGTGCCATCGGGGAATGCGGCGACGGCGTCGGCGAGCGGCGCCCCGATGCGCACGCCCTGGGCCGCCGGGAGCAGGTCGCCGTTCGGCTCGACGTCACCGTCCAGGTTCGCGATGCCGGCGGTCACGCCGCTGAGCCGCGCCCCGTCTTCGGTGAAGTGCAGGATGAGCGAGGACTGTCCGTCCGGACTCACCAGGCGCGCGGCCGTGTCCGTCCAGGTGAACTCCTCGGCCGTCGCGCCGGGGACCGCGGCGAGCGCGGCGGCGCGGTCGGCACCGAAGATCAGAGGACCGACGCCCGTCGGCGTCAGCTCCCACGTGCTCCAGTCGGCGGAGGGATCCTGCGCGGACGGCGTCGGCGTGACGGGCGGCTGCGCGGTGAGCTCGTCCACGAGCGCGGTCTTCGCCTCCACCGCACGGTCGCGCAGCAGGAGCGCAGCGGCCTCCGCGTCGAACGCGGAACCGTCCTGTGCCGGCTGCCACGCGTGCACGATCACGTTGCCGACCGCGGCGAACGCGTGGTGTGCACGCCACGGGCTCCCCGAGGAGTCGAGTTCCAGCGTCCCGGCGAAGGCGCGGACACCATCGCCGTCGGGAGCCACGGAGGCCGCGAAGGACCCCGGCCCCTGGGCGTCGAACTGCGCGCAGCTCTCGACCGTCGACACGAGGTCGTCCATTCGAGCGGACGCGTTCTCCTCCGAGGCGAACTGCAGGATCTCCTGCCTTCCGCTGTTCCCGGCGTCTGCGCCATCGACCCACGGCACCGTGCGCGCGCCGACGCTGCGCATCGACGTCTCGCTGATCAGGAGCCTGCAGACGGCCGGAGCGAAGTCGGGACCGCCGCCGTCGGCGTACTGCACGAGCGTGTCCGTGATCGCGGTCGCGGGCGGTGCCCCCGGGAAGAGGCCGGCGACCTCCTGCGGAGTCAGTGCGAACGACTCCAGCTCGTCGCCAACGAAGAGCAGCGGCCCATCGTACGGCTCCGGCGCCGAGGTCGACGGCGCGGCCGAAGGACTCGACGCGGGCTCGGGAGTCGGTGCGCACGCGGACACCCCCGCGAGCGCCCCCACGAGGACGGCCGCGAGGCCGCCTCGCGCGATCGATCTCTTCACGAACGACATGCTGGACATTCGACCCTCCGGTGGTCTCTCACGCGCCGACGGCGCGTCCCCTGCCGCGAGCGTAGTGGTCCGGCCCACCAAAATACTGGCCAGCCGACCACCGTGACGAGAACGATACGGATCGCATGCCCGCATCGGCATACACCGCGCCCCGACCGCAGAAGCCCGCGTCGGGCGCCGTCACCCGGCGCGCGTCACGGCCGCCCGCGCCTCGGCCGCCGTGGGGGCGCCGGCCGCGGCCTCGGCCATCCGACGGCAGTCCTCGACGGTCACCGCGTCCAGCGCCGCGGCCACCCGTCCGAGCGCACGCGGGGTCATCGACAGGGAGGTCACGCCGAGCCCGACCAGCACGGGAGCGAGGGCCGGATCGCCCCCGGCCTCACCGCACACCCCGACCGGCTTCCCCGCCGCGCGACCCGCCGCGCCCACCATGCCGATCAGGCGCAGGACTGCGGGCTGCCACGGGTCGTTCAGCTCGCCGAGGTCGCTCAGCAGGCGGTCGGCCGCCAGCGTGTACTGGGCGAGGTCGTTCGTCCCGAGGCTCACGAAGTCCACGACCTCGAACAGCTCGGCCGCCAGCAGGGCGGCAGCGGGCGTCTCGATCATGATCCCGACGCGGTCCAGCCCGGCGGCGTGACACCGCTCCGCGAACTCCCGCGCCTCCTCGACGGTCGCGACCATCGGCGCCATCACCTCGACCTCGGCCGACTCCGCATCCGCCGCGCGCGCGAGGGCCCGCAGCTGATCGTCGAGCAGGGCGGGGTTCCGCCGGGCGATGCGCAGTCCGCGCACACCGAGGGCCGGGTTGTCCTCGTGATCGGCGTTCGCGAAGGGCAGCGGCTTGTCGCTGCCCGCATCGAGCGTGCGCACCACCACCTTGCGGCCGGGGAACGCGGCGAGCACTCCGCGATACGCCTCGACCTGCTCGTCGATCGTCGGCGCATCGACACGGCCGAGGAAGCAGAACTCGGTGCGGAACAGGCCGACGCCCTCCGCCTGCGCGGCCGCCGCCGACGCGGCATCGCTCGCACCGCCGACGTTGGCGAGCAGCGGGAGGCGCGTCCCGTCCGCCAGGCGCCCGCGACCGTCGAAGGTCACGACGGTGGACGCTGCGCGCGCGGACGCCACGTCGACCTCATCCGGATCGACCGTGACGGTGCCGCGTTCTCCATCCACCAGCACGGTGGTGCCCTCGGAGATCCCGAGGGCGCCGGCGAGGCCCACCACCGCGGGGAGCCCGAGCGACCGCGCGATGATCGCAGTGTGCGAGGTCGGGCCGCCCTGCTCCGTCACCAGCGCCACGCACCGCCCCCCGTCCAGGGTGGCGGTGTCGGCCGGCGACAGGTCGGTCGCCACCAGCACGAACGGCTCGTCGCGCTCCGGCACCCCCGGCAGGTCGACCCGCAGGATCTCCGCGATGATGCGATCGCGCACGTCGCGGATGTCGGCGGCGCGCTCGGCCATCCGGCCGCCGAGCGCGAGGAGGGCCTTCTCGTGCGTCGCGGACGTCTCCCAGACGGCGCGCGCGGCCGTGCGTCCCTGCGCGCGTACGAGCTCCGTCGCCTCCGACACCAGCTCCGGGTCGGACGCGAGGAGCCGGGACGCATCGAGGATCGCGCGGGCCTCGCCGGTCGCCTGAGCCGTGCGCGAACGCAACTGGTCGGCCACGGCCACCGCGGCCCACTCGATCGCCGACACCTCGGCCTCGCGCTCGTCCGGCGCGACCACCGTCTCGGCGTCGGGCTCCGGCAGCGGCGGCGCCACGTGCACCACCGGCGCCGCGACCCTCCCCGGGCTCACACCGCGCCCCCGCAGCACGGCCCCGGGCTCGATCGGCACCGGTCCGTCCGCATCGCCGTCCACACCCGCTGCGTCCGCAGCCGAACCCGCTCTCTCCCCGTGGGCGTCGTTCGTCTCCGCGCCGGCGCCACGGCTCCCGGTCTCCGCGGCGGCGGCAACACCCGGGCCGTCCGCCGCGACGGACGCATCCGGACCCCCGACGGCGGCGCGAGCGCCCTCTCCGCCGGCACCGTCCGCGGCTCGGGTGTCGTCGCGCTGTGCGTCCTCCGTGCCCTCACCGAAGCCGTCGTCGAACAGGGCGACCAGCCGGTCGAGGGCGGCCCCGGCATCGGGACCGCGGCCGATCAGCTCGAACTCCGTGCCCTGCCGCGCTCCGAGCGCGAGCAGGCGCGTGAGGCTGCGCGCCGCCGCCTCGATCCCATCGGGCAGCCGTCGCAGGCGCACGTCCGCGCCACCGGCGGCCTCCGCGATCAGGGCGGCCGGGCGCGCGTGGATGCCCAGCGGGTTGCGCACCCGCACGCGACGCACACTCGCGCCCTCCTCATGCGCGCCGGGCTCCGGCGGGTCCGCCGGAGTCCCGCCCGTCGCCGCGGATCCTGACCCGCTCGGCGAGTCCCCCCGCGTCCCTGGCTCCGACTCCGGCACGGTCGCGGACCCGGTCGTCGTACCCGCTCCCACCCCCGTGCTCCCGGCGGCGCCCGCCTCCGCCTCGGGCTCCCCGAGCTGTCCGCTCTTCGCCACCAGCGCTCCGGTCGCCTCCGCGGCCACGGCGTCGAGGTCGGCCCCGGCCGCCGCGGCGACCACCGCGGCGAGCAGCCCCTCCACGAACGGCGCGGGCACCAGGCGCACCGGCACGTCGCTCGCCCGCAGCTCCAGCGCGAGCTCGGCGCTCAGCACCGCGGACCCGAGGTCCATCAGCACCAGCACCCCGTCGCAGTCCGCGGCGAGCGCATCGATCGCGGTCGCGACGGCCACGGCGTCGGTCCCGAGCACCGGGGCACCGTCGGCGTCGACCCCCGCGCCCGCCGCCACCTCGACGCGCACGCCTCCCCCCGGCACCATCTGGAGGGCGAGCTCGAGCGCCGCCTCCCCGAGCCGGGCGCTGTGGGAGACGGCGACGATGCCGATCATCAGGCGCTGTCCGCGATCGCGGCGGCGAGCGTGTCGAACAGGATCGCGGTGGAGGCCGCGCCCGGGTCGAGGTGCCCCGCGCTGCGTTCGCCCAGGTAGCTGGCGCGCCCCTTGCGCGCCAGGCGTTCCTCGCGTACCTCCTCACGGGCCGGCGCGTGGCGGAGC
>NZ_SSDQ01000122.1:0-2005 GCF_004794315.1 Microbacterium sp. PF5
GCGGAGTCCGCACGCGGCTTCCTCGGCGCGTTCCCGACCGCGTCGCGGGCGACGACCGTGCTGGTCGGCTCGGTCACCGACGACGGGATCGCCGCGCTGGCGCGCGCCAGGGGCTCGCGCGAGGAGGTGTACGTCGCCGCAGCGGCCGAGCGGACGCTCCGCGACGCGGAGAACGTGGCCGACGCGATCCGGCGGGCGGGCGGCGAGGCCATCGCCGCCGACCCCGAGGCGCTCCCACCCCGGATCTCCGACCGCTACCTGGAGCTCAAGGCCGCCGGACGGCTGTGACCGGGGCCGTCGTCAGCCGGCGACGAGCCGCGGCGTGCCGGCCTCGTACTCGACCAGGTCGCCGCTCTCCCCGCGGCGGTACGCCCGTCCGCCGATGGCGAGCATGTAGACGAGGAACACGGCGAGCGCCGCGGCCCCGATGCCGATCTTGACCGGCCACGGCAGCGCCCAGCCCGTGACGAAACCCTCCACCAGGCCCGACAGGAACAGGGCGAAGACAAGCCCGATCGCGACCGTGGCGAGGGCCCGCCCCTCCTCCGCCAGCGCCTCACCGCGCGACCGGCGACCCGGCGCCACCCACGCCCAGAACACGTGCAGCCCGGCGGCGGCTGCGACGAAGATGCAGGTCATCTCGAGCATGCCGTGCGGCAGGATGTAGAGCACCATGAGGTCGGCCTTGTCGTGGGCCGCCATGACCGCGCCCGACGTGCCGAGCCCGATGGCGTTCTGCAGCAGCATGTAGATCGGCCAGATGCCCGTGACCCCGAACAGCACGCACTGCATCGCGATCCAGGCGTTGTTCGTCCACACCATGCCCATGAACACGGCAGCGGGGTTCTCGGTGTAGTACCCGGTGAAGCTCTCGTCGGCGTACTGCTCCAGGGCGTCGGGCGGGCCGAGCGTCGCCACCAGCGCCGGATCGCTCGCGATCCAGCCCGCGACGCCCACGGCGACCGCGATGAACGCGACCGCGATGATCAGGGTGGTCCAGCGCAGCCGGTACAGGGCGGCGGGGAGCTGGAGCCCGAAGAAGCGCCCGACCTGGGTGAGGATGCTGTCGGAGGCGCCGGTGAGCCGCAGTCGCGCGCGCACCAGGATCGTCGAGAGGTAGGCGCCCTGCGGCGAGTCGCCGACGGAGGTCTTGAGCTCGGCGAGGTCGGCGGATGCGGCGCGGTAGCGCACGATGAGCTCGTCGACCCCCGCGCCGTCGAGGCGAGCGCGGCTGAGCTGATCCAGCCGCTCCCACTCGGACCGGCGGACGTCGGTCAGGGCATCGGCATCCACCTGATTTACTGTACTCATGTCCGCGCAGATCGACGTCTCCGACGAGGTGCTCTCCGGTGAGGCGGTCGCGATCGACGTGCAGCCGGTCGGGTTCGTGCTCCGCGCCGCGGGAGCGATCATCGACATGCTCGTGGGCTACGGCGTCTTCGTGCTGTGGATCTTCCTGCGCATCTGGCTGCTCGACGCCGGCGTGCTCGACGAGGCGACCGACCGCATCGCCACCGTCTCCGCGCTCGTGGTGAGCTTCGTCGTCCTGCCGATCACGATGGAGGTCGCCCTGAAGGGGCGCAGCCTCGGCAAGCTCGCGGTCGGCGGGCGCATCGTGCGCCTGGACGGCGGCGCCGCCGGGTTCCGGCACGCCTTCATCCGCGCGCTCCTCGGCGTGCTGGAGATCTACCTCACGTTCGGTGGCCTGGCGGTGCTGGTGGGTGCGTTCACCTCCCGCTCGCAGCGACTGGGCGACCTCGTCGCCGGCACGTACAGCCAGCGCGTGCGCACGCCACGGCTGACCGGGCACGCGCCCGTGCTTCCGCCGCAGCTCGCCGGATGGGCGCAGATCGCCGACGTCGCCCGGCTGCCCGATCGCCTGGCGCGCCGCATCTCGCAGTTCCTGGAGAGCGCGCCGCGGATGATGCCCGCCGCGCGCGAGCGGGTGGCGCAGGGACTGCTCGCGGAGGCGGCGCCGTTCGTGTCGCCGGTGCCCGCCGCCCCC
>NZ_SSDQ01000123.1:0-32725 GCF_004794315.1 Microbacterium sp. PF5
CCGCGCCGGCTGCGGCTCCCGCGTCGGCCGCGGCCGCAGCACCGTCTGCCGTGCCACCCGCACCGGCCATGGCGCAGGCGTCTGTCGCGCCGGGAACGTCGGCGACGCCCGCCTCGTCCGGGGCTCCCGCTGCACCCTCACCGGCCCCGGCACCGTCCGCGGCTCCCGCTGTGCCGACGCCCGCCTCGACCGTGGCACCTCCCGCAGCGCCCGCGTCCTCCGCGGCGAATGAGGCGGTGTCGTCCGATCGGGCCTCCGATCCCGCGAGCCCCGACCGCGCCACCTCCACCTCCGCCTCCACCTCCGCCTCCGGGGGCTCCGACGCCGGAGGCTCGGCCGCCGCCGACGACACCGCGTCGGCGCCGTCCGTGTCTTCGCCGCCCCCCGCCGGCCCGGTCACGTTCGACCGCATCCGCGCGGCGTGGCCGGCGGTGCTCACCCGGCTCGAGGGCATCAGCCGCACGTCGTGGCTGCTCGCCACCGCGGTGCAGCCGCTCGCGTACGACACCGACTCCGAGGTGCTCACGCTCGGGTTCACGAGCCAGCACGACGTGGCGAAGTTCAAGGGCACCACACCCGGCTCCGGTCCGTCCGACCACCTGCGCTCCGCGATCGAGCAGGAGGTCGGCGTCCGGGTGAAGTATCTGCCGGCGCCGATGCCGCAGGGGGGAGCGCCGCGCCAGCCCGCATCCTCCGGGCCCAGCGCCCCCGCCGACGCCGCACCCGCATCGGAGCCTGCCTCAGCGGCGCGAGCCCGCCCGCAGGTCCGCAGCGACTCCGCCGCGCCCGTGACCGAGTGGGCCGTGGCCGCGATCCCCACCGCGGAGCCGGCCGCCGCCGCCCCGGCGCTCGCGGTCGACGAGGAGCCCGAAGAGGTCGAGGCCGCCTCGTCCGCGCCCGCCCCACCGGCCGACGGTGCCGTGGACCGCGACGAGCCGCCGCTGCCCGGAGACGACGAGGCGCCCGCCTTCGACGACGAGCCGCCCTACGACCCGTCGTACGAGCCGGCGTACGAGCCGCGATCCCCATCCGCCCCACCAGCGGCGCGCCCCACCGCGCAGCCGTCCAGGGCCGCCGCTCCGTCGGTCGCCACCCCGCCCGTCGTGGTCGAGCGCACCCCCGCCGCCGGGGGCGTGCAGCGCTACGGTGAGGCCGTGATCCGCCAGGTGCTCGGAGCGACGTTCCTTCGCGAAGAGCCCTACGAGCCCCCCACGAGGTTCTCCTGATGTACGACGGCATCGTCCAAGAGCTGATCGACGAGTTCGGCCGGCTTCCCGGCATCGGGCCCAAGTCCGCGCAGCGCATCGCGTTCCACATCCTGCAGACGCCCACGTTCGACGTGGCGCGGCTGGCCGAGCTGCTCACCGAGATCCGCGTGCGCGTGCGCTTCTGCGAGATCTGCGGCAACGTCGCGGAGCAGGAGCGGTGCGCGATCTGCCGTGATCCCCGTCGCAATCAGGCGCTCATCTGCGTGGTCGAGGATGCGAAAGACGTGGCGGCGATCGAGCGCACGCGTGAGTTCCGTGGCCTGTACCACGTGCTCGGCGGCGCCATCAGCCCGATCGCGGGCATCGGACCGGACGATCTGCGCATCGCGCAGTTGATGACGCGCCTCGCCGACGGCACGGTGCAGGAGGTCATCATCGCCACGAACCCCAACCTGGAGGGCGAGGCGACCGCGAGCTACCTGAGCCGGCTGCTCACCACGATGCAGATCACGGTGTCGCGCCTGGCGTCGGGGCTGCCCGTGGGCGGCGACCTCGAGTACGCCGACGAGGTCACGCTCGGTCGTGCCTTCGAGGGGCGGCGCGTGCTGTGACCCCGCACTCCGGCTTCACGCGCCGGGGCTGGCTGCTCTTCGGAGTCATGGCCCTGCTGTGGGGCGTGCCCTATCTGTTCATCAGCATCGCGGTGGAGTCGATCTCCCCGCCGGCGATCGTCGCGGGCCGCACGCTGATCGCGGCGCTGCTGCTGCTGCCGTTCGCGCTGCGCAGCGGAGCCCTGCGCGCGGCGCTCCGGCACTGGCCCTGGGTGCTCGCGTTCGGCGCTGTCGAGATGGCCGGGCCCTTCGTGCTCCTCGGTCACGCGGAGATGACGCTGCCGTCGGGGATGACGGGGCTCCTGGTCGCGACGGTTCCGCTGTTCGCGGCGCTGATCGCGCTCGGAGGCGGCGACCGCGGCGTGCTGCGCCCCGCCCGGGGCATCGGTCTGCTCGTGGGTTTCGTCGGCGTCGCGATCGTGGTGGCCGGCCCCGGTCTGTTCGGCGGCGACGTGAGTCTGCTGGCGGCGGGTGAGGTCCTGCTGGTCGCGGTGCTCTACGCGATCGCGCCCTTCATCGTGGCGCGAAAGCTGGCCGACGTGCCGTCGCTGGGCACCATCACGCTGTCCCTGCTGATGATCGGCCTCGTCTATCTGCCGATCGGTCTCCTCACACAGCACGAGGTGCCGACGCTGCCCTCGCTCGGGGCTCTGCTCGCCCTGGCGGTGATCTGCACGGCGCTGGCGTTCCTGGCGTTCTTCGCCCTCATCCGGGAGGTGGGGCCGGTGCGCGCTCCGCTGTTCACGTACGTCAACCCGGTGGTCGCGATCGTGCTGGGCGCGATCGTCCTGTCCGAGCCGCTCACGCCGGGTCTGCTGATCGGCTTCCCGCTGATCATCGTCGGCTGCTGGTTCGCCGCGACCGGCGGCCGGCTGCGCCCCGTGCCGCCGCCGTCCTCCACCCCGGCCCCGCCCCTCGCCCTCTAGCGCCCGCGCCCTGCGGTGAGTCGCGCAACCGGTGAAGGGTCCGCGTCCGTCACATGCGCGGTCGGGCATGTGCGCGATCCGTAGAATGAGCGTGGGCGGATCCGCCCGTCATCCCCGGGAGTGAACGTGGCCCTCATCGTGCAGAAGTACGGCGGCTCGTCCGTCGCGAACGCAGAGAGCATCAAGCGCGTCGCCAAGCGCATCGTCGACACCCGTCGTGCGGGCCACGACGTGGTGGTCGCGGTCAGCGCGATGGGCGACACGACCGACGAGCTGCTCGACCTCGCCAACGAGGTGGCGCCGATCCCGGCACCGCGCGAGCTCGACATGCTGCTGTCCAGCGGTGAGCGCATCTCGATGGCGCTGCTGGCGATGGCGATCCACTCGATGGGCTTCGAGGCGCGGTCCTTCACGGGCAGCCAGGCCGGGATGATCACGGACTCGCAGCACGGCGCCGCGCGCATCGTCGACGTCACGCCGGTGCGGCTCCGTGAGGCGCTCGACGAGGGCGCGATCGTGATCGTCGCCGGGTTCCAGGGCTTCAACCGCGACACCCGCGACATCACCACCCTCGGCCGTGGCGGCTCCGACACCACGGCCGTGGCCCTGGCGGCAGCGCTCGACGCCGACGTCTGCGAGATCTACAGCGACGTCGACGGCATCTTCACCGCGGACCCGCGGGTGATCCCGAGGGCGCAGAAGCTCGACCACGTGTCGAGCGAGGAGATGCTCGAGCTCGCGGCGAACGGTGCGAAGGTGCTCTACATCCGCGCGGTCGAGTACGCACGCCGTCACGGTGTCCTGATCCACGCCCGGTCGACCTTCTCGTCGGCCGAGGGCACGTACGTTCTGGGCGAGGGCATGAAGAACCCTCGCGAAGCCGAGGGAGCAGCCATGGAAGAGCCCATCGTCGCCGGAGTCGCCACGGACTTCAGCCAGGCCAAGATCACGGTCGCGGGCGTGCCCGACGTTCCTGGCAAGGCGGCCGACATCTTCAAGATCGTCGCGAAGTCGGGCGCGAACGTCGACATGATCGTGCAGAACGTGTCGGCCGCGTCCACCGGACGCACCGACATCTCGTTCACGGTGCCGAAGGCCGATGCCACCGCAGCCCTGAAGGCCCTCGCGGGTGAGCAGGCCGAGGTCGGCTTCCTGAACCTGGTGCACGACGACCAGATCGGCAAGCTCTCGGTCGTCGGTGCGGGCATGCGCACGCACTCGGGTGTGTCGGCGACGCTGTTCGAGGCGCTGTCGGAGGGCGGCATCAACATCGAGATGATCTCCACGTCGGAGATCCGCATCTCGGTGGTCCTGCGCGCCGACGACCTGGCCGAGGCGGCCCGCACCGTGCACACCGCCTACGGGCTGGACGGCGAGGCCGAGGCGACGGTCCACGCCGGCACCGGTCGCTGATCCTGCCATCGGCCGTCCGGATCCTGCCGACGTCGTCACGGCGCCGTCACGCGGGCGGTCGGCCGCTGTCGGCACGGTAGACTCGCCGAAACCCTGACACCGGCGCCAGGCGTGGCCTCCGCATCCCGTCGCCGCGCCCGAAGCCTCGTACGCCGTACCGCACGAAGCCAAGGAACCTCATGACCCGCATCTCCGATTCAGGACTCTCCGTCGCCATCGTCGGCGCCACCGGCCAGGTGGGCACCGTGATGCGCGAGATTCTCGCGGAGCGGTCGTTCCCGATCCGCGAGCTGCGCCTGTTCTCGTCGTCGCGATCCGCGGGCACCGCGATCGAGTTCGGCGGCGCGACCGTGATCGTGGAAGACGTGGAGACGGCGGACCCCGCGGGCATCGACATCGCCCTGTTCTCCGCCGGCGCGACCGCGAGCCGTGCCTACGCGCCGCGGTTCGCCGAGGCGGGCGCGGTCGTGGTCGACAACTCGAGCGCGTGGCGGATGGACCCCGAGGTCCCGCTCGTGGTGAGCGAGGTCAACGCGCACGCGATCGACGCCCGTCCGAAGGGCATCATCGCCAACCCGAACTGCACCACGATGGCGGCCATGCCGGTGCTCAAGGCGCTCGACGCCGAGGCCGGGCTCGAACGGCTCATCGTCTCGACGTATCAGGCGGTCTCCGGCTCCGGTCTCGCCGGCGCCCAGGAGCTGCTGGGCCAGGTCGAGGGCGTGCTGGCTCAGGGTAACACCCTGGAGCTGGTGCACGACGGTTCTGCCGTCGACTTCCCGGAGCCTGAGAAGTACGTGGCACCGATCGCGTTCGACGTCATCCCGTTCGCGGGCAACCTCGTCGACGACGGTGACAACGAGACCGACGAGGAGAAGAAGCTCCGCAACGAGAGCCGCAAGATCCTCGAGCTCCCGGGTCTGCGCGTGGCGGGGACGTGCGTGCGGGTGCCGGTGTTCACGGGTCACTCCCTCTCGATCAACGTCGAGTTCGCGCGGGACATCACGCCCGAACGCGCGCGCGAGGTCCTGAGCGCGGCCCCCGGGGTCGTGCTCGATGAGGTGCCGACGCCCCTGCAGGCCGCGGGCAAGGACCCGAGCTTCGTCGGTCGCATCCGCGCCGACCAGTCCGCGCCGGAGGGCAAGGGGCTCGTGCTGTTCCTCAGCAACGACAACCTCCGCAAGGGCGCCGCGTTGAACGCGGTGCAGATCGCCGAGGTGCTCGCGGAGCGCCTGGCCCCCGTGCGCTGACCCGGGGCGCGGGACCGTCCCGCCCACGGGGACAGCGGGACCTGACCGTCATCGCATATCGGCATGCTCAGGGATCGAACCGCTCGGCAGGTAACGTGTTAGTCGGCCGAGGTCGCCGCTCCGCGCATCCGCGAGTCCCGACGGAGACCTCCTAGCCGGGCCGTCCCGATCGGGGCGGCTCCTGGTCGTCCCTCCGCGGGGGCGCAGGCGCCGCGGCGCGTGCGCGCGGAGGGGCGTGGATTCTGGGGGTAGGACGAATGGGTCTCGATCGGAGATCACGGGGGGCACGATTCCGTCGTGCCCTGGCGACGGTGGCCGCGGTGACGGCGACCATCGCGGGCTCGCTGGTGGTCGGGGGTGCGCCGGCGACTGCGGCGGCGGCTCCCGATGGCCTGACGCAGGAGACGGCCGCGGCGTCGTGCTGGGAGGTGAAGCAGAACGATCCGACCGCGCCGGACGGCGTGTACTGGCTGGTGACTCCGCGGCTCGTGGCGCCACAGCAGTTCTATTGCGATCAGACCACCGGCGGAGGGGGATGGGTGCTCATCGGCCGCGGCCGCGAGGGGTGGAAGGAGGGCTACAACGGTGTGGGAACACCCGAGCAGATCCGCGACACCCCGGCGGGCACTGCGGCGTTCGCGCCCGCGCAGCTGTCGTCGAAGACGATCGACGGGTTGCTCGACGGCGGTCGCGTCGACGCGCTGCAGGAGGGCGTGCGTGTCCGTCGCGCGCTCGACACGGCGGGTTCGGCGTGGCAGGAGGTGCGCTTCTCCTTCGCCAACCGCGACCGCTGGGTGTGGACGATGGGCGGCGGGCACGTCCTCACGTCGTTCTCCTTCAAGAACCCGGGGGAGCGGTCGAAGACCACCGGCAGCGGCGGGACGTCGGCCGTGTTCGGCGTCGACACCGGCACCAAGCGCGTCCGCTTCGAGGAGGGCGATCTGCCGTACCGCTTCCGCAACGGCTGGTCGTTCGGGGCGCAGGTGTCGGGGAACGAAGACCCGTCGTCGTACCTGTGGGCTCCGGCGGGCACGAGGGGCAAGGCGCGCCCCTTCGCCCAGGTGTTCCTTCAGCCGAAGCTCATGACCAGAGACCTCGACTACGGCACGATCGGGTCCCAGGGTGCTCCGGCCATCACGCAGTCCGCGATTCCCAACAGCAACGCCATGACCACGACGTGGGGTGTCGCCGGGCTCGCCAACGGGCTGTCCGGGGAGGCGAACACCGAGGTGGCGTCCTTCGGCGAGGCGGGCGGCAACGTGTTCGTCGGCGGGAACTTCGCCACGGTCCAGCAGTCGGAGGCGGGCGCCGGTCAGGTGGCGCAGCCCTACCTCGCCGCGTTCGCCCTCGGCACGGGCGCGTGGGTCTCGTCGTTCCGGCCCGTCCTGAACGGGCAGGTGAAGGCGATCGTCGGTCTTCCCGACGGGCGGGTCGCCATCGGCGGCCAGTTCTCGACGGTGAACGGCGTTCCGCAGGCCGCGATCGCCTTCCTCGACCCGGCGACCGGGCAGCTGTCCGGTCCGCAGGTCGTCGCCGAGCATCGGGCGGCGGGGGCGGTGCCGTACGTGCGGGACTTCGACGTGCAGGGGGACTACCTGTATGTCGCCGGTTCGTTCACCCACCTTCGGGCGGCCTCGTCGACCGTCAGCGCGAGCGCGTGGGACGGGGGCCGGATCGACCTCACGACCGGACGGCCGGACACGGCCTGGAATGCCAACCTCAACGGCACGAGCATGTCCGTGGACGCGTCGGCGGCCGGCGATCGTGCGTACTTCGCCGGCTACTTCACGATGCAGGGGGCGATCACGACCACCAGCGCTGCGGCCCTGCAGACCACGGCGGGTGCCGCCGGTGTCACGCCGCACTGGACGCCGACGTTCAGCAGGCCGATGTACGACGCCGCGGGGAAGCCCACGGGGTGGGTCTATCAGAACGCGGTGACCGAGACGGGCGGTCGACTGTGGCTCGGCGGATCCCAGCACTCCCTGTTCTCCTACGACCGCACCGACTTCCGCCTGATCAGTGGAAACGTCACGCTGAAGGGCGGCGACTTCCAGACGATCGCCCAGAACGCGGACTCGACCCTCATCGCCGCCGGGTGTCACTGCGGTGATTGGGTGTATGAAGACGCCTACACGAACCCGGAGACGCCGACGACTGCCTCGGAGATCGACGACATGTCGTTGATCGGCGTCTGGGACGCGGTGACGGGTCGACACGTGTACGAGTTCGCGCCCGATCTTCAGGCGCGAGAGGGGCACGGCGCCTGGGCCTCGTTCTTCGACAGCACGGGTGTGCTGTGGGCGGGTGGCGACATCACCCGCTCGGTCCGTGCGGGTGGTTCCCGGCAATGGTCCGGTGGTTTCGTGCGGTTCGCTCCGAGGGACTCCGTCGCCCCCGCCGTGCCGACGGGCCTCACGGTCACCCCGGCCGGCGGGACGACGACGTTGACGTGGAACCGCGTCTCGGACTCGAGCTCTATCACGTACGAGGTGCTGCGCGGCAACCGCGTGATCGCGTCGACGACGGCGGCGAGCTACACGGCGCCGGCGTCGTCGGAGGCTGCGACGTACTACGTCCGGGCGCGGGATGCGGCGGGCAACCGCTCCGCGACCACGGCGGGTGTCGCCGCGGCTGCCGACGCCGCTGCTCCGGCCCCCGCTCCCGCTCCGGTCGCGCCCGACGAGGCCGTCACCCCGGACGCAGCCGTGCAGCCCGGGCAGCCGTCGACGGACACGTTCATCGCCAACGGTGCGACGTGGTCGTGGCGGTACTCCGCCGATCCACTCCCCGCGGACTGGAACACGGTGGAGTTCGACGCGTCCGCCTGGCACACGGGCCCCGCGGTGCTGGCGCGCGGGGTCGCCGGGGCGGCGACGGACATCGACCCGGACGACCTCGCGGTCAAACCGCAGAGCGCGCATTTCCGGACCGCCTTCACGGTCGACGACCTGACGGGTCTGCACGACGGAACCGTGTCGGTGATCGCGGATGACGGGGTGGCCGTCTACCTCAACGGCGTGGAGATCGGGCGGTCGAATCTTCCGGCCGATGCGACCCTCCGCCAGACGACGTTCGCGTCGTCCTCGGTGGCACCCGGCAAGGCGGCGGCCGGTCGCGTGTCCTTCACGGTGCCGGTGTCGCTGCTCCGGCCGGGCGTCAACGTCATGTCGGCGGAGGTGCACGAGAACAATCCGGGCAGTGCCAACATGAGCTTCGACCTGACGTACACCGCTCCGCGCAACTGAGAACGGACGACACCGAGCCCGCTCCCGCCGCACGGGGGAGCGGGCTCCGGCGTGCCCGAGCGGGGTCGCCCGGCGGACGATCGGCCCCGAGCCACGCCCTAGACTGGTCGGGTGACTGAAAACGTCGATGTCGTGCTGATCGGTGGTGGCATCATGAGCGCCACCCTGGGTACTCTGCTGCACGAGCTGCAGCCGGAGTGGAAGATCGTCGCCTTCGAGCGGCTGTCCGACGTGGCGCAGGAGAGCTCCAATCCCTGGAACAACGCGGGCACCGGGCACGCCGCGCTCTGCGAGCTCAACTACATGCCGCAGCAGGGCGATGCTCCGCTCGACCCCGCGAAGGCCGTGTCGATCAACGAGCAGTTCCAGCAGAGCCGGCAGTTCTGGTCGTCGCTCGTCGAGAAGGGTGTGCTGGACGCGCCGTCGACGTTCATCAACGCGACCCCGCACATGACGTTCGTGCGCGGCGAGAAAGACGTGGCGTACCTCAGGAACCGCTACGAGGTGCTCAAGAAGCAGCCGCTGTTCGCGGGCATCGAGTACAGCGAGGACTCCCGCGTCATCAACACCTGGGCGCCGCTGCTGATGCAGAAGCGACGCAAGGGCGAGCCCTTCGCCGCCACCCGGGTGCCCGCGGGCACCGACGTCGACTTCGGCGCCCTGACGCACCAGCTGTTCGATCACCTCCGCAAGTCCGGCGTCTCGGTGCGCACGAACCACGAGGTGAAGTCTCTCAAGCGCCAGAAGGACGGCACCTGGCTCCTCAACTACCGCACCACGGTGGGGCGCACGCCCAACCAGATCAAGGCGAAGTTCGTGTTCGTCGGGGCGGGTGGCTGGGCGCTCAAGCTGCTCCAGCGGTCGGGCATCCCGGAGATCAAGGGCTACGGCGTCTTCCCGATCGGTGGGCAGTTCCTCAAGACCACGAACCCGAAGATCGTCGCTCAGCACAAGGCGAAGGTGTACTCGCAGGCGTCCGTCGGTGCGCCGCCGATGTCGGTGCCGCACCTCGACACCCGCGTGGTCGACGGCGAGGCGTCGCTGATGTTCGGCCCGTTCGCGACCTTCAGCCCGAAGTTCCTCAAGAACGGCTCCATGCTCGACATCGTGACGCAGGTGCGCGCGCACAACCTGTGGCCGATGCTGCGGGTGGCGTTCGCGAACCCCGATCTGATCACCTACCTGATCAGCGAGCTGATGAAGAACCACCGCAAGAAGGTCGACAGCCTGCGCACGTTCATGCCCACCGCGAAGGACGAGGACTGGACGCTCATCAACGCCGGTCAGCGCGCGCAGGTCATGAAGAAGGATGCGAAGAAGGGCGGCGTGCTGCAGTTCGGCACCGAGGTGGTCGCCGCCGGCGACGGCTCGATCGCGGGGCTGCTCGGCGCCTCTCCGGGGGCTTCCACGGCCGTGCCGATCATGCTCGATCTGCTCAAGAAGTGCTTCCCGGGCGAGTTCCCGGCGTGGGAGCCGCGGCTGCGCGAGCTGATCCCGACCTTCGGCCAGAAGCTCAACGCCGATCCGGCGCTCGCGGAGGAGTCCACGGCGGCGACCGCCGCCGCCCTCGGCATCAACGCCTGAGACCGGACCGTGGCGAAGCTCTACTTCCGCTACGGCGCGATGAACTCGGGCAAGTCGACCGCCCTGCTGCAGGCTGCCTACAACTATGAGGAGCGGGGCCAGCACGTGCTGCTCGCCAAGCCCGCGATCGACACCAAGGGCGCGGCGGAGATCGAGAGCCGCCTCGGCGTCACGCGGCAGGTGGACTTCCTGATCGGGCCGGAGGACGACGCGCGGGCGCTGTTCGCAGAGCATCGTACGCGCATGCGGCGCTCCACCGAGGAGGAGCTGCTGCCGACGGCCCCGATCGACGTGGCGTGCCTGCTGGTAGACGAGGCGCAGTTCCTCACGGCCTCCCAGATCGACGACCTGTTCCGGGTCGCGGTGGAAGACGGCATCCCCGTGATGGCCTACGGCATCCGCAACGACTTCCTCACCCACGCGTTCCCCGGCTCCGCGCGGCTGCTGGCGATCGCGCACTCGCTGGAGGAGCTCAAGACCATCTGCCGCTGCGGGCGCAAGGCGGTGTTCAACGGCCGCGTCGTCGGCGGACGCTTCGTGTTCGACGGAGATCAGGTCGCGATCGACGAGGGCGCGGACGGCTCCGCGTCGCCCGAGCTCACCACCTACGAGTCGCTGTGCGGCACCTGCTACCTGGAGGAGTCGGGCGGGCGCCTGGGGTGACCTGATCGCTCTCGCTGCCGCCCGTCTCCTCGCGAGGCGGGCGGCTTTGCGTGGTCTGACCACACGGGGTACGCTGTGGTCAGACCACAGGAGGCGGGATGGCGGAGCAGCCGGCGCGAGCATGGCGACTCGTGCTCGAGCACATCGAGCGCGACCTCCTCGACGGACGCCTCGGCCCCGGCGACCGGCTGCCGTCGGAGCGCGACCTGGCGAGCGACCTGGGTGTCGGACGCTCCAGCGTGCGCGAAGCCTTCCGCGTGCTCGAGGTGCTCGGCCTCATCCGCACCGCGACCGGATCGGGCCCGCAGGCGGGAGCGATCGTGATCGCGACGCCGACCGGGGGCATGTCCGCGCTGCTGCGGCTGCAGGTCGCGGCGCAGGGCTTCCCGCTCGACGATGTGGTGCGCACCCGCCTGGTGCTGGAGGACGCGGTCGTCGCGGCCCTGGCGTCCGGAGGCGGCGGCGACACCGCGAAGGCCCACGAGCTGCTGCACGCGATGGACGCCGCGGGCTTGACCCCGTCCGAGTTCCTCGCCCTGGACGCCCAGCTGCACCTGTCGCTCGCCGAGGGCAGTGGCAACACGGTCATCGCCGCGATGATGGCGGGGCTGCGGTCGTCGATCGAGTCGTATGTGCGCGCCGGAGCCGCCGCGATCCCCGACTGGGACACGATGGCGACACGGCTGCGCGCCGAACACCACGCCCTCGTCGCCGCGATCGACGCGGGCGATGCGGAGGCCGCCCGCGCGCTGGTCCGCGCCCACATCACCGGCTACTACACGTCCGCGGGGCTCACCCGCGACATCCACCCCCACGACTGAGAGGCACGCCATGGTCCAGCGCCAGCTCCCCAACCCCGCCGAGCTGTTGGAGCTCATGAAGTTCAAGAAGCCCGAGCTCGACGGCCGCAAGCGCCGGCTCGACGCGGCTCTCACGATCGACGACCTCCGTACGATCGCGAAGCGCCGCACGCCCAAGGCGGCGTTCGACTACACCGATGGCGCGGCGGAGGGCGAGCTGTCGCTGAGCCGCGCCCGCCAGGCGTTCCAGGACGTGGAGTTCCACCCCGGCATCCTCAAGCCCGCGCCGGATGTCGACACGACGGTCGAGATCCTCGGCGGGCCGTCCGCGCTGCCGTTCGGCATCGCTCCGACCGGGTTCACGCGGCTCATGCAGACCGAGGGGGAGGTCGCCGGTGCCGGCGCTGCGGCCGCGGCGGGCATCCCGTTCACGCTGTCCACGCTCGGTACGACCTCGATCGAGGGGGTCAAGGCCGCGAACCCGCACGGGCGCAACTGGTTCCAGCTCTACGTCATGCGCGACCGCGAGATCTCGTACGAGCTGGCACGCCGTGCCGCCGCCGCGGGCTTCGACACGCTGCAGTTCACGGTGGACACCCCGGTCGCCGGTGCCCGGCTGCGCGACAAGCGCAACGGCTTCAGCATCCCGCCGCAGCTCACGCTTGGCACGATCGTCAACGCGATCCCGCGGCCCTGGTGGTGGTTCGACTTCCTGACCACGCCCAAGCTGGAGTTCGCGTCGCTGAGCTCCACCGGCGGCACGGTCGGCGAGCTGCTCGACGCCGCGATGGACCCCACGATCAGCTATGACGATCTCGCGGTGATCCGTGACATCTGGCCCGGTCGCATCGTGATCAAGGGCGTGCAGAACGTCGAGGACTCCGTGCGACTGCGCGACGCCGGTGTCGACGGCATCGTGCTGTCGAACCACGGCGGTCGTCAGCTCGACCGCGCGCCGATCCCGTTCCACCTGCTGCCCCAGGTGCGCCGGGCCGTGGGCGACGACTTCACCGTCATGATCGACACCGGCATCATGAACGGCGCCGACATCGTGGCCTCGGTCGCGCTCGGGGCGGACTTCACGCTGATCGGCCGCGCGTACCTCTACGGCCTGATGGCGGGCGGCCGCCAGGGCGTCGACCGGACGATCGCGATCCTGCGCAGTGAGATCGAGCGGACCATGCGTCTCCTCGGCGTCGCGTCGCTGGCGGAGCTCGAGCCGGCCCACGTCACGCAGCTGACGCGTCTGGTGCCTGTCGCGCGCGACGCCGCGGGGGCCGTCGTCCGCTGACGTCGCCGTGCCGGGTTCCGCTACGACTGCGGGGCCACGGCGCGGCGCCGCGGTGGCCACGGCACGAGCATCGACGTGGTCTGCCGGTAGTCGGCGTATGCGGGGTACTTCGACGCGGTGATCGACTCCGTGAAAATCGTCGAGCCGAGGAACAGCACCGTCAGGAGCGCGGCGCCGACGATCGTGGGGTTCAGCACGCCCCCGAGCACCCCGGCCCCCGCGGTGGCGGCCGCGGTCGCGCCCAGCGCGTAGAACGCCCACCACTGCGCCTGTTCGAAGAAGAAGTTGGGGTGTCGGCTGTAGCGGAACAGCCCGGTCGTCGCGAAGCCGGGCGCGAGGTCACCGCCAGCCTGCTTCTTGCGCTGGTGGAAGTTCCACTGCTGCTGGTCGGCGACCGTCTCGCCGACCAGGAACCCGAGGAATGCGATCGTGAACAACGCGTCCCACCCGGTCAACGCGGTGGGGTGCTGGGCGGCCAGCCGTGCCGGAAGGGTGATCAACACGAGCAGGGTCATCTGGTACCCGATGATGAACAGCAGATTGAACACCTGGAACTGCCACGGGCGCATCCGCTTCCGCAGGATCGCCCAGCGGTAGTCCTCCATGCCGGTGTAGCCGCCCTTGCGGGCGAAGTTGAACGTGAGCCGCGCGCCCCAGGCCGTCACCAGGATCCCCATCAGCACGATGCGCGCTGATCCGGCGTCGGCGGTGAAGGCGCCGGCCACGAAGATCCAGACATAGACGACGGGGACGATCGACCACGCGCGGTCGACCCACGACGTGTCACGGGTGATCAGCGACAGGATCCAGCACACGAGGCTGGCCAGCGCTGCGACGAGGACGACGATCTGCAGGGCATCCATGACGCCATGCTAGAGCCAAGCCAGGCCGGGTGTCCGGCACCGGCCGCCGCCTCAGACGCGCGACGTGAGGGTGGGCAGCAGGGCTTCGAGGCGGGTGGCGGTGTCCTCCCAGCCCTCGACGGCGATCGACGGGACCCCGATCGCGAGGACCGGGTAGTCGTTGCCGCCCTCGTCGAGCCGGTCGCCGTAGAACAGCATCGCGTCCAACGGGATGCCCGTGTGCGCGGAGAGCTGCCTCATGCCGAACGCCTTGTCAATCCCGGCGCGGGTGATGTCGATCGAGGTGGAGCCCCCCGAGCGCACCTCGAGCCCGGGGAGTCGGGCGGCGACCGCGTCGCGCAGGGCCGCGCGCTTGCTGCCGGACGGATCCCACGCGTGCTTGGCCTCCCGCGGAGCCCGCTGCCCGAGCGCGGAGAACGTGATCTGCGAGCCGCGGTCCTCCAGGATGTCGCCCCAGGGGTCGGTCTCCCACAGGCCGAGCCGCTCCGCCTCCTCGCGGAGCGCCGTGAGAGCGGACGCCTTCTCGTCGTCGCTCAGGTCGTGCGCGTACACCGGCGCGAAGTCGGCGCCGTCGTGGCGCAGGTAGCGGGTGCCGCAGGTCGGCAGCAGGTGCAGCCGGGCGAGAGCTGCGGCGTCGGCATCGGCGAGCTGGGCGATCACCTGTGTGCGGAACTGGGGCTCGTTGCCCCCGGAGATGATGGCGACGTCGACGCTGCGGAGAAGCTCGCGCAGGAGGCCGGAGATCCGCGGGTCGATCGGGCCCTTAGAGGGGGCGAGGGTGTCATCGAGGTCGAAGGCGACGAGTGCGGGCGAGGTCATGATGCCTCCAGCCTAGGAGGTCGCAGCCGTGAAGAGCGTGGAGCTGCGAGCAGCGTGCACAGGAGGGCGAGGGCCACGCCCAGGGTGGCCCCGGTGGAGTTGGCCAGCACGTCGTTCATCGTCGCATCGCGGTGGGGCAGGGCGAGGTGCTGCGCGGTCTCGATCGCGAGAGAAAGTGCCGGTCCGACCAGCAGCGACAGCGGCCACACACGGCGGGGGAGGAGCAGGAACGCGAGGACGCCGAGGGGCACGAAGACCGCGATGTTCGACAGAACTTCCAGCCGCGTGAACGTCAGTGCGGTCCAGCCGAGCCGGTGGGTGAGCGACACGATCACGTCGAGCAGATTCGGGACCGCATGCTCGACCCGGGACGGCGTGAGCGTGAGCAGGGCGAGCCCCGCGAGGAACGGGACGCCGAGGGCGAGCGCCCAGATGCGGGTGGCGCGACGCGGCGGAGGCAGGAGCGTCCCCATGCGGTCCCCTTTCGCACGCTCTCCGATACAGAGAAGGCCGCCCGTGGGGGCGGCCTTCCGGTGTCACTGGTCGGGGTGACAGGATTTGAACCTGCGACCTCTTCGTCCCGAACGAAGCGCGCTACCAAGCTGCGCCACACCCCGTTTGCAACCCTCCGAGTCTACAGGGAAATCCCCTGAGCGCCCAATCGGGGCGGTGATCACGAGTGGGGGATCAGCGTGAGCAGCGTCGCCTCCGGGCGGCACGCGAAACGCACGGGCGCGTAGATCGAGTGCCCGCAGCCGGCGCTCACGTTCAGCGGGACGCTGCGGCCGTCGTGCGTCCAGGTGCTGAGTCCCTTGGCCTGCTTCAGCGGGATGTCGCAGTTCGCCACGAGCGCGCCGTAGCCGGGGAGGCAGACCTGCCCACCGTGCGTGTGACCGCCGAGGATGGCGTCGGCGCCGAGGTCGACGAAACCGTTGAGCACGCGCTGATACGGCGCGTGCGTGACGCCCAGCACCGCCGTTCCGGGCTCGCGCGGGCCCAGGCCCTCGATGGCCGAGGGGAGCGCGTCGAGGCGGTCCCAGTCGCGGTGTGCGTCGTCCACGCCGAACAGGTCGACGGCGGTGCCGCGCAGGGTCAGTCGCGCCGCGCGATTGTTGAGGTCGGTCCAGCCGAGCTCGTCCGTGAAGAAGCGGTCCATCGACTCCGTGTCGAGCACGGTCGGCTCGCGGTGGCGCCGCGAGGGTCCGGAGAAGTAGCGCAGCGGATTGCGCGGCGCGGGGCCGTTCACGTCGTTCGAGCCGTGCACGAAGACCCCGGGGATGCCGGCGAACGGGGCGAACGCGCGGCGGATCCCCTCGAGTCCGCGCTCGTGACCCAGGTTGTCGCCGGTGTTCACGATCAGGTCGGGCCGCAGCTGCGCGAGCGACGCGAGCCAGTCCTGCTTGCGGTGCTGCCACGGGGCCATGTGCGCATCGGACACGTGCAGGATGCGCAGGGGAGGGGTGCCGGGGGCGAACGCCGAGGCGGACACCTCGCGCACGGTGAAGAGGTAACGTTCGATGCCCACGCCCCACACCGCGGCGGCGGCGCCCACGGCCCCCACCGCGCCGAGCGCGATGAGGGCCGGATGAGCCGAGCGCGACGAACCTACTGGCACGTCACGACCACGGTGGTGCTGCTGTTGACAGGAGTGCCCGGCGCCGGATTGGTCACCGCGACCGCAGACCCCGGCGGGTTGCACGAATTGTCGAACTCGTAGGACGCGACTCGAGCCGCCTTGAGTGCGGCGTCCGCCTGGTCTCGCGACATCCCGACGATGTTCGACGGCACCACGGCACCACGGCCGTTGCTGATCGAGAGGGTCACGGTGGCAGCCGTCGCAGCCTCGCCCGTCGGGTCCTGTGCCGCGACGAGGCCGGCCGCGAGGTCGCTGTCCACCTCTCCGCCGATCGCCACCTGGAAGCCCGCGTTCTCGAGGGTCGAGCGCGCCTGGTCCTGCGACATGCCGACCACGCTCGGAACGGCCTTGAGCTCCTGACGGATCAGGTTGTTGTCCGGCTGGGGGAAGCGGTCGCCGCCGTAGGCCTCGTTCGCGGCCGCCTGCGCGGCGCGGGCCAGCGGGTAGCGCATGTCGTTGAGGTTCCAGCGACCGTAGCTCTTCCGGTAGATGTTCTCCTGGCCCTGCCAGCGTCCCGCCCACACGGCCGTCGCGACCTTCGTGCTCGACTCGATCATCATGGTCGACCACGTGTTGTGCGTTCCGGTCTTGCCGATCAGCGGGGTGCCGTCGCCCGGGTTCGCCCGCGAGCCGGTGCCGCCGCCGCCCATGACGGTTTGCAGCGCGTAGGCGGCCGTGGCTGCGACCTCGGGAGAGATCACGCCGGGGGTGCACGACGACGCGGGCAGCTCACGGTCCTTGCCGTCCGGACCGATCACGCGGTCGATCGCCCGCGGCGTGCAGTAGGTGCCGCCGCTCGCGACCGTGGCGTAGGCGTTGGCCATCGCGATGGGCGAGATGTTCTTCGCGCCGAGCACGTCGTACGGCACGTTCTCATCGGTGGTCTTGCCGCCGTTGGCCAGCGTGACGCCCAGGCGGTCGGCCACCTTGTTGATGTCGCAGAGGTCGAGCTTGGAGGCCATCGCGAAGTACCCGCTGTTGAGCGAGTTCTTCGTGAAGTTCAGCACGGTGTCGGTCGAGCCGCCGCCGCCGCCGAAGTTGCCGATCTCCTTGGTGTTCGCGACCATGGTGCCCCCACCGCACGAGGCCGCGGTGAACTTCATGTTGGTCTGCACGCGGCCGTTCAGGGTCTCGCGCACCGAATGACCCTTCTCGAGCCAGTCGATCAGCGTGAACAGCTTGTAGGTCGAGCCCACCTGGAAGCCGTTGGAGTCTCCGTGCTTGCGGTCGCCCGCGAACACGAGAGAGGTGTAGGCGGGATCGGTGGTCGGGGTCTCGGTGAACATCGTGTTCTGGGTCATCGAGAGGATCCGGCCGGTGCCAACCTCGATGGACACACCCGCGGCACCGAAGTGCATGCCGTCGTAGTTGGCCGGGACGATGTCGGCCATCTCCTGCGCCGCCGGGTTCTGGATGCGGTAGTCCAGCGACGTGAAGATCTTCAGACCGCCGCGGCGCAGCAGGTCGCGCCGCTCCTGCGGCGTGGCGCCGAACGCCTCGTCGTTCAGGACGATCGAGCGCACGTACTGGCAGAAGTAGGCGTTCGTGCCGGCAGCCGCACAGCCCTGCGTCGGCGGGTTGATCGCAGGAACGATCGGGGAGGCCTTCGCCTCGTCGTACTGGGCCTGGGTGATCTTGCCGTCGTCGAGCATGCGGTAGAGCACGTAGTCGCGGCGCTTGAGGGTGTCCGCGTAGCCGTCGGCGGCGTTGTTGTGTCCGACCTGAGCATCGTCGGTGTACGTGCCCTCCACCGGCTTGTCGATCCGGTACGTGTTGGGGTTCTGCACGATGCCGGCGAGCGTCGCGGCCTGCGCGACCGTCAGGTTCATCGCCGTCGTGGAGAAGTAGTACCGGGCGGCGGCCTCGATGCCGTAGACCGTGCCACCGAAGTTCGCGATGTTCAGGTAGCCCAGCAGGATGTCGTTCTTCGAGAAGTCCTTCTCGATCTGGATCGCGTAGCGCATCTCCTGCAGCTTGCGCTCGATGCCCTTGCTGCCGACCGCGTTCGTCGCGTCCAGCCAGCACTGCTGGAGCTCCTCGGAGTACGTGTCCGACGTGGTGTCCACGTCCTGCTCGCACTGCTGGATCAGCACGTTCTTCACGAACTGCTGGCTGATGGTCGAGGCGCCGCGGCTGGATGTGCCGCGGACGTTGTCGATCAGCGCCTTCATGGTGGCGCCCAGATTCACTCCGCCGTGGCTGTAGAAGCTCTTGTCCTCACTGGAGAGGATCGCGTCGTAGAGCACCGGGCTGATCTGCTCGTACGTGACGGGGACGCGGTTCTGCTCATAGAACGACGCGAGGGCGACCGGCGTGCCGTCGGGCTGGGTGGCGTAGATCGTCGACTGCTCCATCGGCGTGCCGGGGCTGAGGTTCTCGGGGAGCTTGTCGAAGAGCGTCAGTGCCGTGGTGCCGGCGACTCCCGTCATCGCGAGGACGGGGGTGACGCTGGCGGTGACGAGCAGACCGGCGACGGCGCTCAGTCCGACGAGCCCGACGAGACCGCCGAGCACGCCCTTCACCGTGCGATTCTTGTGGGGCATACGCTTGATCGTAGGGGAGTTCCCTGAATACACCCTCTGACGAACACGCCCGCTCGGCCTGTTCGCGTCCCGATCGACAGGAGAGCCATGACCACGTGGGAGTACCTGACCACGCCGCTGCTGATCCACAACACCGCCGCGATCCTCAACAACTGGGGCAAGCAGGGCTGGGAGCTCGTCCAGGTGGTGCAGGGACCGGAAGGCGGCCTCGTGGCGTACTTCAAGCGCCCGGTGACCACCGACGGCTCCGCGAACGCGGGCCTCGCCGCCGCCGCCGAAGCCGCGCGTCAGTTCGAGGGGGGTCAGGCATGAGCGTCTCCGCGCGCCTCGCCGAGCTCGGCATCGAGCTCCCCGCCGTCGCCGCTCCCGTCGCCGCCTATGTCCCGGCGGTCGCCCACGGCGGGCTCATCTACACATCCGGCCAGCTCCCGTTCGTCGACGGCGCCCTGCCCGCGGTGGGCAAGGTCGGCGCCGAGGTCTCCGCGGAGGACGCCAAGGCCTTCGCGCGGACGTGTGCCCTCAACGCGCTGGCCGCGGCCGCCGACGTCGCGGGCGGGGTCGACCGCATCGCCGGTGTCGTGCGGGTGGGCGGCTTCGTCGGTTCAGCCGAGGGCTTCACCGGCCAGCCCGGCGTCATCAACGGCGCGAGCGAGGTGCTCGGTGAGATCTTCGGTGACGAGGGCCGTCACGCGCGCGCGGCCGTCGGCGTCGCCGAGCTCCCGCTCGGCAGCCCGGTCGAGGTCGAGGTGACGTTCCGCCTCGCCTGACCCCGACACGCGAACGCCCCCTCCGACGGGAGGGGGCGTTCGTCGTCTGCGGGCTACTTCACCTGCGCGGAGATGATGCTCATGACCGCGGTGTCGGCCAGGGTCGTCGTGTCGCCGACCTCGCGGCCCTCGGCCACATCGCGCAGCAGACGCCGCATGATCTTGCCCGAGCGGGTCTTGGGCAGCTCCCCGACGATGTACACATCTCGAGGGCGCGCGATGGCACCGATCTGTTCGCCGACCCAGAGCCGGAGCTGCTGCGCGAGCCCCGCCGGGTCGTGGGCGGCGAGATAGCTCTCCTTGATGATGACGAACGCCACCACCGCCTGGCCCGTGGTCTCGTCGGACGCCCCGACCACCGCGGCCTCCGCTGTGGCCTCGTGCGCCACGAGCGAGGACTCGATCTCCGCCGTCGACAGCCGGTGGCCCGACACGTTCATGACGTCGTCGACACGGCCGAGCAGCCAGAGGTCGCCGTCCTCGTCGAGCCGTGCACCGTCACCCGCGAAGTAGTAGCCCTGCTTCTCGAACTTCTCCCAGTAGGTCTCGCGGAAGCGTTCCGGGTCGCCCCAGATGCCGCGCAGCATGCTCGGCCACGGCTCGGTGATCACGAGCAGTCCGCCGTTGCCGTTGCCGACCTCGACGCCCTGCTCGTCCACCACGTCGAGGGTGATCCCGGGGAGGGGGACCTGCGCCGAGCCGGGCTTCGTGGCGGTGACGCCGGGGAGCGCCGACACCATGATGGCGCCCGTCTCGGTCTGCCACCACGTGTCGACGATCGGGGTCTTGCCCGCGCCGATGACCTCGCGGTACCACATCCACGCCTCGGGGTTGATGGGCTCGCCGACCGATCCGAGCACTCGCAGCGACGACAGGTCGAACTTCTGCGGGACGCTGCGGCCGACCTTCATGAACGACCGGATCGCCGTCGGGGCCGTGTAGAAGATGGAGACCTTGTACTTCTCGATGATCTCCCACCAGCGTCCGGGGTGCGGCGTGTCGGGCGTGCCTTCGTACAGCACCTGGGTGGCACCGTTGGCCAGCGGGCCGTACGTCACATAGCTGTGCCCCGTGATCCACCCGATGTCGGCGGTGCACCAATACACGTCGGTCTCGGGCTTGAGGTCGAACACGTACTTGTGGGAGTACGCGGCCTGCGTGAGGTAGCCACCGGAGGTGTGCAGGATGCCCTTCGGCTTCCCCGTGGTTCCGGAGGTGTAGAGGATGAAGAGCGGGTTCTCGGCGGGGAAGGCCTGAGCCGTGTGCTCGGCGGAGGCCGCCGGGACGACGTCGTGCCACCAGATGTCGCGCCCGTCCGTCCAGTCCACCTCGTTCTCGCCACGACGAACGACGAGGACGTGCTCGACGGTCTGCTGCTCGCCGTCGCCGCGGTCGGCCAGAGCCTGGTCCACGGCGGGCTTGAGCGCCGAGACGCGGCCCTTGCGGTAGCCGCCGTCGGCCGTGATGACGAGCTTGGCTCCGGCGTCGTCGATGCGGGAGCGGAGGCTGTCGGCACTGAATCCGCCGAACACGACGGAGTGGATGGCGCCGACACGTGCGACCGCGAGCATCGCGGCGATCGCCTCGGGGATCATCGGCAGGTAGATGGCGACGCGATCGCCGTGACCGACGCCGAGTCCCTCCAGCACGTTCGCGACGCGCTTGACCTCCTCGGTCAGCTCGGCGTACGTGATGCGACGACTGTCGCCGGGCTCGCCCTCCCAGTGCAGGGCGACGCGGTCGCCGTTGCCGGCCTCGACATGACGGTCCAGGCAGTTATAGGCGACGTTGAGCTCGCCGTCGTCGAACCACTTGGCGAAGGGCGGGTTGTTCCAGTCGAGGACCTGGGTGAACGGCGTGTGCCAGTGGATGAGATCGCGCGACTGCTCGGCCCAGAAGCCTTCGCGATCCGCCGCGGCGCGCTCGTACAGTTCCTGTGACGCGACGGACTGCGCCGCGAACTCCTCCGATGGCGGGAATCTCCGGGTCTCGTCGAGAAGGTGGTCGATCTGGCTGCTCATCGGCAGGCGCTCCTTTGCGGCATACGGGTCATGCAGGCGTGGTCGCACGGGGGGAGGCGCGACCAGGTCAGGGCGAATCTATCGGCGTGCCACGCCCTCGAGTACTGCCGAAAGTCGGTAGTGGCGCTGGTTTTGTCAGGACGGTCGCCTTGCGTACACTCGACGACAGCCGAAATCTCATTCCGGCCTTGGCGCGCCCGATTCCCCCGATCGCGCGGCGCCGTGGGCGGCATCTCATTCCCCCCGTGAGATGCCGCCCATCTCTTTGGGAGCGCTCCCTCTGCCCGGGTCCTCTCCGTTGCCGGCCCGCGGCCCCGAGTTCTCCACGGGCAGCCGGGCTGAGGCCTTGTGCACAGACGCCGATGCCGGAGTCGCCCTGCGGCGGCACGCCTCGCCCGCCGTGCCTACTCTCGCCGCATGCCTGAACGATTCGTCATCCGGTCGAAAGACGCGGCAGCGGGGGATGCGGTCACCGCCCCTCCCCATGCCGTGCTCCTCGCGGAACCCGCATTCGCGCCGCTGGCCCCCCATGTAGACGACACCGTCACCGACGTCTTCGTCAACGGGGCAGACGGACTCTTCCTCGACCGCGGCAGCGGCGCGCAGCCCGTTCCGTCGTGGCGAGCGACCGAGCGGGAGGTACGCGACCTCGCGGTCGCGCTCGTCGCGCTCGGCGGCCGGCACCTCGACGACCAGGCGCCGTGCGTCGACGTGCGCCTCGGCTCGGGCGTGCGGGTGCACGCCGTGCTCGCCCCTGTCTCCACGACCGGCACGGCGCTGTCCATCCGGATCCCGCGGGTCCATGCGGCCGACCTCGACGCCCTCGCCGCACTGGGCACGATCGATGCGCAGCAGCACGTCTGGCTCGACAAGCTCGTCGCGGAACGGGCGAACCTCTTGATCACGGGCGGGACGGGTACGGGAAAGACGACGCTGCTGTCGGCGCTGCTGTCGTCGGTACCGCCGGGTGAGCGCATCGTGACGATCGAAGACGTGGCGGAGCTGCGGCCACGGCACCCGCACCACGTCGCCCTCGAGGTGCGTCAGGCGAACCTCGAGGGCGCGGGCGGCATCGGACTCGCCCGGCTCGTCCGCGAGTCGTTGCGCATGCGCCCCGATCGGCTGGTGGTCGGCGAGTGCCGCGGCGAGGAGGTACGGGAACTCCTCACCGCCCTCAACACCGGCCACGATGGTGGCGCCGGCACGATGCACGCGAGCGGTGTCGCGGACGTGCCCGCGCGGCTCGAGGCGCTCGGCGCGCTTGCCGGAATGGACCCCGTGGCGCTCGCTCGTCAGGCCGTGAGCGCGTTCACCGTCGTCCTCCACCTGCACCGGGGGTCCGACGGAACGCGGCGCATCGCCCACGTCGGGCGACTCGTGCTGGAGAGCGATCGGCTGGGCATCGAGGAGGTCCGACCATGGTGAACAGGAGGCGTCGCGCGATGCAGTCCGCGCACGAGGTCGACCTGGCGCACTCCGTGCAGACGCTGGCCGTGCTGCTGCAGGCAGGTGCAGCGCCGCTCGTGGCGTGGCGCCATCTCGCCGGGACGGGCGACCCGAATGCGATCGCGGTCCTCGCGCGCGTCGACGACGGAACCCCGCTCGTCACTGCGATCGATGCGGCCGGCGGTCGCTGGCGGGAGCTGGCCGCGGCCTGGGAGATCGCCACCGTCGTGGGCGCGCCCCTCGCGGAGGTCCTCCGCACGATCGCCGAATCACTGCGCGACGCGGCCGCCGCCGCCGACGATGTCCGCGTCGCGCTGGCCGAGCCCGCCGGAACGGCGCGACTGCTGCTGTGGATGCCCCTCGCGGGACTGCTCCTCGGCGTCGCCCTCGGCTTCGACACGATCGGGGTGCTCCTCGGCACACCCGCCGGGGCGACCTGCGCCGTCGCCGGGCTGCTGCTGGTCGGAGCGGCTCGCATGTGGACGCGACGGCTGCTCCGCCGTGCGCAGCCCGCGTCGGGGACGCCGGGGATCGCCGCCGAGCTCGTCGCGGTCGCCCTTCGCGGGGGTGCCCCGATCGACCGTGCACTCCGGCTCGTGGCAGATGCGGCGGTCGTGGACCAGGGAGGGGAGGAGAGCGTGCGCCGGGTACTGGAGCTGTCCCGGACGGCGGGCGTTCCCGCCGTCGAGCTGCTGCGTGCCTCCGCGGTGCAGGACCGGCATGCAGCGCGCGTGCAGGGGCGCCTCCGCGCGGCAGTGCTCTCGACGCGACTCCTCGTGCCGCTCGGCGTCTGCACTCTGCCGGCGTTCCTCCTGCTGGGGGTGGCTCCGCTGATGCTCAGCGTGCTCGCCTCCACGTCCATTCCTGCGTGAGTCGCTCGAACCACCCAATAAAGAGGAAGAAGGAAGAATATGAACACCATTCCCCGACTCGACCGCCGTCGTGCAGCCGCCCTGTTCGGCGACGACACGGGAGCGGCGACGGCCGAGTACGCCATCACCACCATGGCCGCGGTCGCGTTCGCAGGATTGCTCGTCGTCATCATGAGGTCGGACGAGGTGCGCGGCATCCTCACCGATCTCGTGCGGCGTGCGCTCACGGTGTCATGAGCAGGCCGCTGGGCGAGCGCGGCGCGGTGGCGGCGGAACTGGCGCTCGCCCTGCCGGCCGTCGTGCTCGTGCTTCTTCTCGGCGTCGGGGCGCTCGCCGCATCGTCACGACAGGTCGCGCTCCAAGATGCGACGGCGGACGCCGCCCGTCTGCTGGGGCGGGGCGAGGGCGACGCCGCGGCCGCGGCTGTGGTGCGGCGGGCGCTTCCCGACGCCAGGGTGACGTTTGCCGCCGTCGACGATCTCGTCTGTGCGACGGCGACGCTCGACCTCACCGTGGGACCGCTGATGCGCCTCCCGCTACGCGCCGCGAGCTGCGCTCTCGACGGGGGTCGGTGATGGCGGGGACGGTGCTGGCCGCCGGCGTGCTCGTCGTCGGCGCGACGCTCTCCGTCGGGCTCGCCGCCGTCGGCGGGGCGGCCGTGACCGCGCAGCGTGCAGCGGACGCAGCGGACGCCGCGGCGCTCGCCGCCGCCGATGCGCGCAGCGGTGCGATTCCCACGGCTCGCACGCCGTGCGACCTGGCCGCGCACGTCGCCCAGGCCGGAGGGGCACGCCTGATCGCGTGTTCGCTGGCCGGGGACGTGGCGACCGTGACGGTGTCGGCGGCGTACGCTGGACTCGCAGCCGTCTCCCGCGCCCGTGCCGGGCAACCCGAGGAACCGTGACGGCCGCGCGACCCTCGCTCGCTGTGAAGTACCCCGCACAGCGGTGTGTATGGTGTGCTTCGAAGAAAGGACGCACCCTTGGCTGAAGGCAAGAAGCTCGTCATCGTCGAGTCCCCGACGAAGATGCGGTCTATTCAGGGATACCTCGGCGACGGCTACGAGGTGCTCAGCTCCGTCGGCCACATCCGCGACCTCGCCGACAAGAAGGACATCCCCGCCGACGACAAGAAGGCGTACGGGAAGTACTCGATCGACATCGACAACGGGTTCGACCCGTACTACGTCGTCTCCGACCGCAAGACCAAGACGGTCGCCGAGCTGAAGCGTGCGCTGAAGAGCGCCGACGAACTCCTGCTCGCCACCGATGAGGACCGCGAAGGCGAGGCCATCGCCTGGCACCTGCTCGAGACCCTCAAGCCCAAGGTGCCCGTCAAGCGCATGGTGTTCCACGAGATCACCAAGGATGCGATCCAGGCCGCCGTGGGGAACACGCGCGAGCTGGATCATGCCCTGGTCGATGCGCAGGAGACCCGCCGTATCCTCGATCGTCTGTACGGGTGGGACGTCTCGCCGGTGCTCTGGTACAAGGTCAAGACCGGGATCTCCGCCGGACGGGTGCAGTCCGCGGCGACGCGTCTGATCGTCGACCGCGAGCGCGAGCGCATGGCCTTCGTGTCGGCTGAGTACTGGGACGTCGACGCCGACGCGGCCGCGACCGGCACCTCCTTCCGGATCCGTCTCGTTCGGGTCGACGGCGGACAGCTCGCCCGCGGCACCGACTTCGATGACACCGGAAAGCTCAAGAAGGCCGTCGTGGTGCTCGACGAGGCACGCGCTGCCGCACTGGCCAGAGCCGTCGACGCCACGGGGGCGGGGACGGTCACCAAGGTCGAGGCGAAGCCCGGCACCCGGAGCCCGTACGCCCCCTTCACGACGTCCACCATGCAGCAGGAGGCGGGTCGCAAGCTCTCGATGAGCGCCAAGCAGGCGATGAGCGTCGCCCAGCGCCTGTACGAGAAGGGGTACATCACCTATATGCGTACCGACTCCACGGCGCTGAGCACCCAGGCGGTGCAGGCGGCGCGGAGCCAGGCTGTGGCTCTCTACGGTGACAGCGCGGTGCCGCTCAAGCCGCGCGTCTACAAGTCGAAGAGCAAGAACGCCCAGGAGGCCCACGAGGCCATCCGTCCCTCCGGCGAGAACTTCCGCACGCCGTCGTCGCTGTCCTCCGAGCTCGACCGCGAGGAGCAGCGTCTCTACGACCTGATCTGGAAGCGCACGGTCGCGAGCCAGATGGCGGACGCCAAGTACGAGACGACGACCGTCACGATCGCCGTGGATGCCGATGGCCAGACGGCCGAGTTCACCGCATCCGGCACCGTCTACACCTTCAAGGGCTTCCTGGAGGCCTACGAGGAGGGTCGCGACGAGAAGCGCGGCGACGCGGACGCCGCCGAGAACCAGTCGCTCCCGGCCGTCGCCGTCGGGGATGAGCTCGCCGTCTCCCACGCCGAGGCCAAGGGCCACCGCACGACCCCGAAGCCGCGCTACACCGAGGCGTCGCTGGTCAAGGTGCTGGAGGAGAAGGGCATCGGTCGTCCGTCGACCTTCGCCACGATCCCGGAGACCATCCTCGACCGTGGCTACGCGGTCAAGCGCGGACAGGCGCTCGTGCCCACGTGGCTGGCGTTCAGCGTGGTGCGGTTGCTCGAGGAGCACTTCGCCGAGCTGGTCGACTACGACTTCACCGCGGCGCTGGAGGACGACCTCGACACGATCGCCCGGGGCGAGCAGAACCGCGTGGAATGGCTGAAGTCGTTCTACTTCGGCTCGGAGTCGCACGTGGGACTGCGGCAGGTCGTCGACAACCTCGGTGAGATCGACGCGCGCGCCCTGAACTCCACGCGCATCACCGACACCGCTACGCTGCGCTTCGGCAAGTACGGCCCCTACCTGGAGGTCACGGACCCGGAGAACCCGGACGCGAAGCCGCGCATCGTGAACGTGCCGGAGGACCTGGCGCCCGACGAGCTGACGGCGGAGAAGGCGCAGGAGCTGATCGACGCCCCGGTGGCGGGGGACCGCGTGCTCGGCACGAATCCGGAGAACGGCAAGATTGTCGTCGTCAAGGACGGCCGGTTCGGGCCGTACGTGCAGGAGAACGACCCGGTATCGGATGACGCCGCGGTCGACGAGGCGACCGGTGAGGTCGTCGAGGCTCCCAAACCCAAGCGAGGTGCGAAGAAGGAGACGGCGCCCAAACCGCGGACCGCCTCGCTGTTCCGCTCGATGTCGGTGGACACGCTCGACCTCGACACGGCCCTCCAGTTGCTGAGCCTCCCGCGGGTGGTCGGCGTCGACCCGGAGTCCGGCGACGAGATCACCGCGCAGAACGGCCGATTCGGCCCGTACCTGAAGAAGGGCACCGATTCGCGGTCGCTCGAGAGCGAGTCGCAGATCTTCGACGTGACGCTCGACCAGGCCCTCGAGATCTACGCCCAGCCGAAGTACGGTGCAGGTCGTCGCGCCTCGAGCGCGCTGGCTGAGTTCGACGCGGACCCCGTGAGCGGGAAGCCCATCCGCGTGCGCGACGGTCGCTTCGGTCCCTACGTGACCGACGGTGAGACGAACGTCACGATCCCGCGCGGCCAGAAGCCCGAGGACATCACGTTCGAGATCGCCGTGCAGATGCTGGCCGACAAGCGCGCGAAGGGCCCTGCGCCCAAGCGCGGCTCGCGTACCGCCGCGAAGAAGGCTCCGGCGAAGAAGGCTCCGGCGAAGAAGGCGAGCCCCGACGGAAAGGCCACGACGGCGAAGGCGACGGCGGCGAAGGCGACGGCGGCGAAGAAGACCGGGAAATCCGCGGGCTCCACGTCGGCGGCGCGCTCGGCCGCGGCGAAGAAGGCGGCGGCGACGCGCGCGGCGAACGCGGCGGCGAAGGCGGCGGAGAAGGCCGGCTCGTGACCGCGAGCCGCGGCGCCTGGATCACTCTCGAAGGCGGGGACGGCTCGGGCAAGACCACTCAGGCGAACGTTCTCGCCGACTGGCTGGAGCAGAGCGGGCGCACCGTGGTGCGCACCAGGGAGCCGGGGGGATCCGAGGTCGGCACGCTGATCCGCGAGATCGTGTTGCACCATCGCGGGGACATCGCGCCGCGCGCCGAGGCCCTCCTGTACGCCGCCGATCGGGCGCATCACGTCGCGACGGTCGTGCGCCCGGCGCTCGCGCGCGGTGAGGTCGTGCTGCAGGACCGCTACCTCGACTCGTCCGTCGCCTACCAGGGTGCCGGTCGGGTGCTCGACCCGGCCGAGGTGCGGGACCTGTCGCTGTGGGCGGCCGAGGGCGCACTTCCCGATCTCACGGTGCTGCTCGACCTCGACCCCGCCGCGGCGCGCACCCGACTCGACTCGGCCGACAAGCCCTTCGACCGCCTCGAGGCCGAGCAGGCCGAGTTCCACGAGCGGGTGCGCGAGGCCTACCTCGACCTGGCCGCCGCGGAGCCGGAGCGCTTCCTCGTGCTCGATGCCGCACAGCAGCCCGAGGCGATCGCGGAACGGATCCGAGCTCGCGTCGCTGAGCTCCTGGACTGATCCTCCACAGGCCGAACAAAGACGGCTGCGACCACGGATGACGGGAGACGTCCCCGCGGCGTCGGCGGTCCCGATTAGGCTGAGGACATGCCCCCGACTCTCGCCCCCGCATTCCCCTGGGCGGACGTCTGGGGCCAGGACGCGGCGGTCGACACGCTGCGCGCGGCGGCAGCCGATCCGTCGGCCCTGTCCCACGCCTGGCTGATCACCGGCCCGCCGGGGTCGGGGCGGTCGACGCTCGCGTACGCGTTCGCCGCGGCGCTGATCGCCGAGGGTCCCGATGACGAGGCCACCATGCGCCAGGTCCTCGCCGGCACCCATCCCGACGTCACGGCGCTGCGCACCGACAAGGTCATCATCACTATCGCGGAGGCGCGATCCCTGGTCGAACGCTCGTACTTCGCCCCGTCCGCCGGGCGCTACCGCGTCATCGTCGTCGAAGACGCCGATCGCATGGTGGAGCGCACGTCCAACGTGCTGCTCAAGGCTCTGGAGGAGCCCCCGGAGCAGACGGTCTGGATCCTCTGCGCGCCGAGTGAGGCGGATCTGCTTCCCACCATCCGTTCGCGCGTGCGGTCGCTGCGGCTGCGGGAACCCGACGTCGCCGACGTGGCACGACTCATCAGCCTCCGCACGGGGGTCGATGAGGCGGTCGCCGAGCAGGCGGCGCGTCACGCGCAGCGGCACATCGGGATGGCCCAGCGGCTCGCCACCGATGATGCCGCACGACGTCGTCGTGAAGAGACGCTGCGCGCCGTCATCGGTGTCCGCGGTGTGAACGACGCGGTCGATGTCGCCGGGCGCATCATCCAGGCGGCGACCGAAGACGCCAAGGCGCTCACGGCCGAGCGCGACGCGAACGAACGGGCCGCGCTGTTGCGCACCGTGGGCGTGGCGGAGGGGCAGGCCGTGCCGCCGGCGCTCCGCCCGCAGGTGTCCGCGCTGGAAGACGAGCAGAAGAAGCGGGCCACGCGGAGTCTGCGCGACGGCATCGACCGCGTGCTCACGGACATGCAGTCGCTGTTCCGTGATGTGGTGATGCTCCAGTTCGGGCGCAGTGACGACCTCATCAACAGCGAACTGCGCCCCGAACTCGTCGATCTCGCGGCGGCATGGCCCGTCGCCCGGACCCTGGTCGTCCTCGACCACCTTGCCGAGACCCGGCAGTCGCTGGAGCGCAACGTCGCTCCGCTGCTCGCCCTGGAGAGCTTGCTCGTGACGGTCACGAGCGGGAGGAAACCGTGAACACTCGCCCCCTGTCGCGCCTGCGTCGCGCGGCCGCGCTCATCGCCGGACTGGCCGTCGCCTCGGTCGCCCTCTCGGGCTGCCTCTACGCGATGATCCCCGAGCAGTCGGCACGCCCGGCGGGCGAGAAGGAGCCGGACACCGAGGGTGTCGCGGCCGACCTGCTGCCCTACTACTCCCAGAAGCTGGACTGGACGGAGTGCGGCACCGGCTTCGAGTGCACCGACGTCACGGCGCCTCTCGACTGGGAGAACCCCGGCTCCGGCGAGATCCAGCTCGCGGTGGTGCGGCATCGCGCCGAGGGCACCGCGGTCGGCTCGCTCCTCACGAACCCCGGCGGGCCCGGCGCGAGCGGGGTCGACCTGGTACTCAGCAGCCTCGGCTATGCGGTCGGCCCCGCTCTGGTCGAGAACTACGACGTGATCGGCTTCGACCCTCGCGGGGTGGGCGGGTCGACGGCCGTCACCTGCTACGACGACGCCGAGATGGACGACTACCTCTACGGCATCCCCGAGGCCCAGCGGGGGAGCGCCAAGTGGGAGCAGGAGCTGCTCGACGGGCATCGCGCCTTCGCTGAGGCGTGCGACGCCAACAGCGACGGCATCCTGCCGTACATCACCACGGTCAATGCGGCCCGCGACATGGACCTGATCCGCGCGGTGCTGGGAGACAAGCAGCTCAACTACCTCGGCTACTCGTACGGCACGTTCCTCGGTGCCACCTACGCCCAGCTCTACCCCGAGAAGGCCGGACGCCTCGTGCTCGACGGGGCGATCGACCCCTCCGTCCCGGGACTCGAGGTCGGGGCCACGCAGGCGCTGGGATTCGAGTCGGCGCTGCGGGCGTACATGCAGAACTGCCTCGATTCGGGCAACTGCCCGTTCAGCGGCTCGGTCGACGAGGCGATGGCCGACCTCGGAGCGCTCCTGGCCAGCGCCGACCGCACGCCCCTCGAGAACGGGGACGGACGGCTGATGGGCGCCGATGCGCTGATGACCGCGATCATCGCCGCGCTGTACTCGCAGGACAGCTGGGACTACCTCACCCAGGCCCTGGAGGAGGCGCTGCAGGGCGACCCCACGACCGCGTTCGTGCTCGCCGACTTCTACAACGGTCGGGAGAACGGCACCTACATCGACAACTCCAGCGAGGCCTTCCGCGCGTACAACTGCATGGACTATCCGGTGGAGGACGACCCGGCGGCCGAGGCGGCGATCACCGCGAAGATCGCGGAGGGGGCACCCACGATCGCGCCCTACTGGACCGGCCCGGACCCCTGCGAGGTGTGGCCCTATCCGCCGACGGGGACACGCGGGGAGATCGCAGCGGAGGGCGCCGGCCCCATCGTCGTCGTCGGTACCACCAATGACCCGGCGACGCCGTACGAGTGGTCCGAGTCGCTCGCGAACCAGCTGGAGGAGGGCGTGCTGATCACCCGTGTGGGCGAAGGGCACACCGGCTACAACAAGGGCAACACCTGCGTCGACGACGCCGTCGAGGGATTCCTGCTCGACGACGTGGTGCCCGAGGACGGCCTGCGCTGCGAGTAAGGGCGGGCTCGATTCGCGAGCGAGGCCGAGACAGGGTAATATCGGTGATCGCGCCGCTCACGCGTCGCACGCCGCTTTAGCTCAGTCGGCAGAGCATTTCACTCGTAATGAAAAGGTCGTCAGTTCGATTCTGACAAGCGGCTCACTGAAACCCCCGGGATCCTCGAGATCCCGGGGGTTTCTGCGTGTGCGGAGCTGCGCCATCGGGCGTGGCACGGGCGCCGGCGCCTAGGTGCGCCGTGCCAGGAGCGCGGACGCCGTGAGCGCCACCCCGCGATCCTCATCCCGTGCGAATCCGCCCAGGGCCTCGTCCGCGCTCAGGCCACGAACCCCCGCCAGTGCGGCGGCGAGCCGGCGACGCGCGACGACCGAGGCGCCGTCGGCGGCACGCTGCACGTGCTCGGCCACGGTCCGCGCGGCTGCGGGGTCTTCCGCGAGTCGTTCGAGCACCTCCGCGGCGGCGACGTCGTCGACCCCGGCTGCCACGTCCGCCACCAGCCGGGGAATCACAGCCGTGTCCCCGTCGCGGCCCCGTGCTCGGGCGGCCGCGGCCGCGATCTCCCGGTCGGGGTGCTCGATCGGCGCGCCGAGGGCGGCCC
This sequence comes from Microbacterium sp. PF5, assembly GCF_004794315.1. Classification (NCBI taxonomy): domain Bacteria; kingdom Bacillati; phylum Actinomycetota; class Actinomycetes; order Micrococcales; family Microbacteriaceae; genus Microbacterium; species Microbacterium sp. PF5. Next base: position 31,850 of record NZ_SSDQ01000123.1, read on the forward strand.
GCGCCCGTGGTGTGTCGAGCTTCTCCAGCGCGCGCATCGCGCGGTGACGACGCGCGGCCTCGGCGTCGTGCAGTCCTCGCTCCAGCGTCGGCACGGCGTCGTCCCCGGCCCGCGCGACCGCCCACAGCAGGGCCCCGGCGGTGTTGAGGTCGTCCTCCCGCAGCAGCGCCGCGACGAGGACGGCCGTGGACGCGTGGTCGGCGTCCGCGGTGAGGGCGAGCGTCTGCCGCGCGGACGCGTCCGGCGCCTCCAGGCCCCGCAGGAGCTCCACCATGCGCAGGGCGTCGGACCAGTCCCGCGGCTCGCCCGACCGCACCTGTTCGAGGCGCTCCGCCAGCTCGGTGAGCACCGCGAGCCGCGCGCGCGTGCGATGCAGGAGCCGCTCGATCGTGTCGGACGGCGCGCGGGCGTCGTCCGCGAGAGCTGCGGGGATGTCCGCGAGCGGGAGGCCGAGCGAGCGCAGGTTCTCGATGTGGAACAGCCGGCGAAGATCCGCGTCCGAGTAGTCCCGGTACCCGCCCGCGGTGCGTTCGCTGGGCGACAGCAGGCCGATGCGGTCGTAGTGCCGCAGCATACGCGCGCTGATGCCCGAGCGCGCCGCGACCTCGCCGATCAGCACGCCTCAGCCCTCCGCGGGAGCGGGAGACGCCTGCAGCGCCACGATCCGCTGCGCCTCTCGGATCGCCGCGCCGAAGTCGTCGTCGGGGTCGTCGATCAGCCGCGCGGTCGCCAGGGCATGCGCGCGCACGGCGGGGTCGGCGTCGTGTGCGGCAGCGGCGGCCACGGCGGTCCCGGCGTCGTCGAGCATCGCGATGGCCCGACTGAGGCTGCGCTGCAGCTCCCGGTCGCCGCGCCCGAGCTGGGTCGCCAGCTCCC
>NZ_SSDQ01000124.1:0-38236 GCF_004794315.1 Microbacterium sp. PF5
CCGTGCGCGCCGACCTGGCCCCCCTCGGCGGCGCGCCCCTGCCCACGCGTTCCGCGCTGCCGTCGTTCGCGACGCGGCCGCGACTGTCGTCCCGCGAGCAGGTCGTGCTGCACGCCCTCACCTCGGGGGCGGCGCTGCCGGACATCGCCGCCGAGCTGAGCGTGTCGCCGAACACCCTCAAGACGCAGCTGCGCAGCATCTACCGCAAGCTCGACGCGGCCAATCGCACCGAGGCGCTGGAGCAGGCCGCCCGGCACGGACTGCTCCCCGACTGATCCCGAGGGCTCCCGGCCGCGCGTGGGGCGGCGGCCGGGAGCCGGCGGGGGGTTGTCAGGCCTGCATGCGGCGACGGCGCACGATCAGCAGCGCGGCTCCAGCGAGCAGCAGGGCGATCGCAAGCATCAGGACCCAGGGCGCCAGCTGTCCGCCGGTGACGGCGAGGGGCGTCAGCACCCGGTTCTCGGTCGTGCCGGCGGGCGGGGTGATCGTCTCCCCTCCGGGCGGCGTGGCCGAGGCGACGGCCACGTTCCGCAGCGAGGCGCCAGCCGCGTCGGCGTGCACGGTCACGGCGTAGGTGATCACGACGCTCTCCCCCTCCGCGAGACTGCCCGTCCAGCGCAGCGCCGTCCCGTCGATCACGGGGGCGGCCACCTCGCGGTCACCCACCGTGGCCGTCGCCGTGCCGCGCAGGTCGGCGTGCCGCAGCACTCCGGCCAGGTCGTCCCGCACGACCACCTCGTCCAGCCCGGTCTCGCCGGTGTTGGTGCCGGTGAGCGTGTAGGTCACGACGCTTCCCGTCGCCACGGCCGTGCCCGAACCGGGGTCCGAGGTCTTCGCGAACGTGAAGCCGGGGGTGCCGACCGGGTTCTCCGTGGTCGTCGGCGGGGGCGTGATCACCGCGCCGCCCGGAGGCGTCGCCGTGCCCTCGACCGTGTTGGCGATGGTCGCACCGCCCGCGTCTGCGTGCACGGTCACCGAGTAGGTGATGGTGACGCGCTGGCCGACCGCGAGGTCGCCCGTCCATGTCAGCTCGTCGCCGGCCACGACCGGGGCGGGCGCGACGCCGTCGACCACGGTGGCCGTCGCGTCGCCGTTGTAGTCGGCGTGCGCGAGCACGCCCGACAGGTCGTCGTCGATGCTCACGGGCGCCAGAGCCGTCTCACCCGTGTTCACGCCGGTCACGGTGTACGTGATGACGCTGCCCGGGTCGACGCGGGTGCCGTCCGCGGGGTCGGCGGTCTTGCGCAGCTCGAAGCCGGGCGCGTTGACCGGGTGCCCGGTCGTGGCGGGCGGCGTCTCGATCGGCGGCACGCCCCCGGGCGGAGTCGCGGAGCCGGAGGCCCGGTTCGCCAGCACGGTGCCGCCCGCGTCGGCCGCCACGGTCACGGAGTACGTGAGGGTGACGGTCGCACCCACCGGCAGTGCACCGCTCCACGACAACCGGTCGCCCGCCACGGTGGGAGCCGTGGCCGGGACGCCGTCGATCGTGGCGGTCGCATCGCCGGTGAACGCGGCGTGGGCGAGCACGTCGGACAGGTCGTCCGTGATCGCGACGGGGTCGAGCGCCGTCTCACCCGTGTTCACGCCGGTCACCGTGTAGGTGATGACCGCGCCGGGGTCGACCGCGGTGCCCGTCGCCGGGTCCGCGCTCTTCGACAGCGAGAAGCCCGGACGGTTCACCGGCGTGGTCGTGGTGCCGGGAGGCGGCGTGATGACGGAGCCGCCGGGCGGCGTGGCCGACGCGGTCGCCGCGTTCTCGATCACGGTGCCGACGCCTTCTGCGGTCACAGTCACGGAGTAGGTGACGGTCACGGTCTCCCCGATCGCGAGCGTGCCGCTCCAGGCGAGTGTCGCGCCGTCGACGGTCACGGCACCCGCGGACGCGCCGCCGATGGTCGCGACAGCGTCGCCGTTGTACGCCGCCGAGGGCAGCACGCCGGACAGGTCGTCCGTGATCGCGACCGGGTCGAGCACGGTCTCGCCGGTGTTCGCGGCGGTCAGCGTGTAGGTCAGCACGGTGCCGGGGTCGACGGCGGTGCCCGTGGCGGGGTCGACCGTCTTCGCGAACGTGAAGCCGGGCTCGTTCACCGGGTGCTCCGTGGTGGCGGGCGGCGGCGTGATCGGCGTGCCAGGCGTGGTCGGGCTGTCGGGGTCGCTCGGATCCGTGGGGATGAGCGGGGTCGCGGCGCCGGTGGCGGTGTTGGCGATGAGCTCGCCGCCCGCGGTGGCGTCGACCGTGACCGAGTAGGTGATCACCACGTCCTGCCCCGGGAGCAGTCGGCCGCTCCAGTTCAGCGTTCCGTCGGCCACGCGGACGTCGCCGCGGGTCGCGGTCGCATCGTCGTTCGAGCTCGCGTGGGCCAGCACGTCGCGCAGGTCGTCCGTGATCGTCGCCGGGTCGAGCACGGTGTCGCCCGTGTTGGTGCCCGTGACGGTGTACGTGATCACGCTACCCGGGTCGACGCGGGTGCCCGACGCGGGGTCGGCCGTCTTCGAGATCGTGAAGCCGGAGCCGAGCACGGGGTGCTCCGTGGTGGAGGACGGCGGGACGATCGGCTCACCGGGCACCAGCGGCCCGGTCGGGTCGCCGGGGTCGGGCGTGATCGGGGTGCCGGAGCCCGCGACGGTGTTGCGGAGGATCTCGCCCGAGGCGTCCTCTCCCACGGTCACGGAGTAGGTCACGGTCACGGTCTGCCCGGCCTGGAGGGCCCCGGTCCAGGCGAGGGTGCTGCCGGTGAGGGTCGCGCCGCCCGTGGTGAGGGTCGTGCCGTCGATCGCGGTCGTGAGGTCGTCGTTGTACGCGGCGTGGGCGAGCACGCCGGAGAGGTCGTCCGTGAGCGAGGCGGGGTCGAGCGGAGTCGCGCCGGTGTTGGTGCCGGTCACGGTGTACTGGATGGTCTGGCCGGGCTCGACCGTGCTGCCCGAGGCGGGCGACGAGGTCTTGACGAGCTCGAAGCCGGCGACGGGGTGCTCGGTCGTGACGGCCGGGGGGACGATCGGGTCGAAGCCGCCGGGGGGCGTGCCCGACGCGGTGACGCTGTTGGCGATGCGCTCGCCCTCCGCGCCCTCGTCGACGATCACCGAGTAGGTCACGGTCAGCACCTGTCCGGGCTCGAGCGCACCGCTCCAGGCGAGCTCGTCGCCCGTGACGGTCGCGGCGCCCGAGGTCACCGGGTCGCCGTCGATCGCGGTCGCCACGTCGCCCTGGTAGGTCGCGAAGGCGCGCACGCCGGACAGGTCGTCGCTCACGGTGACCGGGTCGAGGCGCGTGTTGCCGGTGTTCTCCGCCTCGACCGTGTAGGTGACGCGCTGCCCCGCGGTCACGGCGGTGCCGTTCGCGGGATCCGAGGTCTTGCGCAGGGCCAGGCCGGGTGCGAGGCGCAGGTTCGTGTACGTGCAGGTGACGTCGGTGCCGAGCGGGCCGGATGGCTGGGTGACCTGGCCGTCGGCGGTCACCGCGACCGGGGTCGTCGAGCCGTCGGGGTTGACCTGCACGCAGACCAGGGACGCGTCGTAGCGGGTCGGGTCGGTCGTGCCGGCGGGCGACTCGGAGAGCTGGAAGGTGTCGCCCTGGTTGGTGAACACCGGACCCGCGTAGTCGGGCTGCAGGCCGGGCTGCGCGCCACGCGTCGTGGCATCGGTCTGCGGCACCTGGTAGCCGGTGGGCGACTGCACGCGCAGCGCGAACTGGTCGGTGTCGGCCTGGCGCCCGTTCGGGAGGTCCTTCTTGAGCGTGAGGGTGTTGGGGAACGTGCAGCTGGCCATGTCGGTGGGCCCGAAGTTCCCCAGCGACGTGGTGTTCACGGTCGCCCCACGGGGCAGGTCCACCTCGATGATGCGGTTGCCGCCGCCGGACACCGACACGAAGATGTGCCCGAGGTTGCCGAACGCGATGCCGTTGCCCTGCACGCCCGCGCCCATGTCGTGCACCTGCTTGGCGTCGATCGTGGCGGTGCTCGGCTGCAGCGTGCTCGGCAGGTCGGACGAGTAGATGTAGTTGTCGGCCACGAGCACGAGCTGACCGGAGGCGCTGAAGGCCATGTCGCCGTTGGCGCCGAACGCGCTGCTGCCGGTGGTCGGGCGCAGCGTGCCGACCTGCACGTAGGTCTGCGGGGTGACGTTCTCGTTCCACGCGTACAGGTTGATGGCGCCGTTGATCGTGCCGCTGGCGAAGTAGTACACGCCGGTGACGGGGTGCACGGCGCCGCGCAGGACCGAGGAGTTGAGCGAGAACGAGGTGCGCGTGGTGGTGTCGGTCACGCGGTCGTGCTTCGCGAGCATCTTGCTGCCGGCGGCGTTCGTGACGGTGTACGCGTAGCGTCCGTTGGACGAGAGACCGAGCGCGTTGTTGGAGTGGTTCGCGCCGAGGTTGATGCTGCTGAGCGTGCCGCCGTCGCCGGGGGCGCCGCCCTGCTCGTTCACCGCGAACTCGCGCACCTCGGAGGTGCTCTGCACGTACACCGCTCCCGGCGTGCAGAGGAACGGCTCGGCTGCTGCGGCCGGCGCCGCGGTGAGCGTGCCGCCCACCACGATCATCGACGAGGCGACGAGCGCGGTGCTCACCACACCGCCGATCAGCTTCCTGGTCCGGCTCCAGCGGCTCGGCCGCTGCTCACGGGCATCACGGAATCCCACGACTTCACTCCCCATCCATCGCTGTCCGCGGCGCGTGCGCGCACACGGAAGCCCCGCCCCCTCAGGCGACCGCCGAGCACCATCGGGTATGGCGTACTCGGTCCGGGCCTCCGCCAGACTGCCCGGGTGCGCAGCTCCGTCCCGGCCGGACCGGGAGAATTCACCCCGCCTTTTCACCCCACCCGGCGGGCGGATCCCCCTCGCCCGATGCGGACGGGGACGCCCGCCGCGCGGACGCCCCCGTCAGGCCGCACTACTCGCGCGAACCGATCTCCTCGATCGGCCGACGCCGCAGCGCCGCGCCCGTCGCGACGCGGAGGGCGACCAGCGCCAGCGCCCCCATGCCGCCGATGATCGCGAGCGAGCCGAGGACCGGCATCGCGGGGACCGGCTGTCCGGAGATGCCGTAGCTCATCCCCATCAGCGGCGGGACCGCCACGAGCACGCCGAACACCATCGAGATCGCGGCGACGAGGATCGCCTCGACCCGCATGGTGGCGCGCACCTGGCCGCGGGTCGCCCCGACCAGCTGCAGCAGCGCCAGCTCGCGCGAGCGCTCACCGGTCGCCATCACGAGGGTGTTCACCACGGCGATCGCGATGTACCCGAGGATCACCAGCAGCGCGACGAGGTTCACCCAGCCCTGCTGCGAGACCGCATCCGCCCCGGTGGCCTTCTGCCCGGACGCGGGTGCGACGAGCAGCCCGCCCGCCGCGAGCGCATCGGCCGTCTGTGCGGCGTCGCCCTCCACGGACACGAGGGCGAACGCGTCGAGCCCCGCGGAGGTGTGGGCGCGCACGTGCGCGGCGTCCATGGTGAGGGCGCCGAAGCCGAGGCCCCGCTCGTAGACCGCGACCACGGTGGCGTCCAGCGCCGTGCCGTCGCCCATCGTCCCGGTGACCGTGTCGCCCAGGCCGACCCCGAGGGTGTGTGCGGTGTCGACGCTCACGGCGATGGCACGGCCGCCGTCGAGTGCCGCCAGCGACCCCTCCTGCACCTGCAGGTCGAGCAGCCCGTCCACGGTCGCGGGGTCGACGCCCTGCAGCACGTACTCGGTGCGCTCGAGCTGGCCCTCGATGTCGCGCGAGTCGATCACGGCCGCGCTGAGCGCCACGCCCGAGGCCCCGGTCACCCCCGGTGCCTCCCGCAGCGCCTCGACCGTCGCGGGCGAGAGTCCCGCGGGCGCGGACACCCGCAGTTCCGCGGTGACGCCGTCGCGGGCCTGCTGCGCCGCCTCGTCCGCGACGATCGCGGGTCCGCCGATCTGCACCAGTCCCAGCCCGATGCCGAGCGCGATGGGGAGGATCGCGGCCGCCAGCCGTCGACTGCCCGCCGCCGTGTTGGCGGCGGCGAGGAAGCCCGCCGCCGAGAGACGACGCAGCAGCGGGCCGACCAGCCGCACGCAGACCGCGACCAGCCACGGGCCGAGCAGCCCCAGCGCGACGATCAGCATCAGGGCGGCACCCGCCGAGGCGCCGACGGCCGCATCCCCGCGTACCACCAGCGGCACGGTCGAGACCGAGACCCCGGCGGCGGCGAACACGATCCCGGCGATGATGCGCGGCAGGCCGATGGGTCCCGGCCCGGTCGACGACTCGCGCAGCGCCTCGATGGGGTCCAGGCGCGCGGGGCGCCGCGCCGCGATCCGGGCCGCGCCCCACGCCGCGCCGAGCACCAGCAGCAGAGCACCGGCCGCGGGGATCGGGCTCACGGCGAGCGCGAAGTCGCCCGGGATCACCCCTCCGGCCACGAACGCGGTCTGCAGCACCGTCGAGAGCAGGTAGCCCGGAGCCAGGCCGAGCACCGCGGCGACCGCGGCCACCGCGAGCACCTCGCGGGCGATCAGCGCGTGCACCTGCTGCGGTGTCGCGCCCACCGCCCGGAGCAGCGCGTACTCCCGCCGTCGCGCCTGCACCGACAGCGACAGCGTGCCCGCCACGATGAACAGCGCCACGAGGATGCACGTGCCGACGAAGGCGCTGCCGATCGCGACGAGCATCGTGCGGGCGGCGCCGGAGTCGAGGAACTCCACGTCGCCGCGGGCGTCGCCGGTGCGGGCGACCACCCCGGGCAGGGTCTCGCCGATGGCGGTCGCCACGGCCTCCGCGTCCTCGCCCTCCACGAACACGCCGAGCACCTGCGGGGCACCGCCGTGCGGGTCGAGCTCGGCGATGCGGTCGCCCGTGAGGAACACGGCCGCCCCGCGCTCGGGCGGCACGGGCGCGGTCACCACGCCCACGACGCGGTAGTCCGCCGGCACGCCGCCGTGCGCGAGGGAGAGGGTGTCGCCCACCGCGTGCCCGGAGTCCGCGGTGACCACGACCTCCTCGGCCTCGGCGGGCTCGCGGCCGTCGGTGAGCGTGAAGCCCGTGAGCGCCGTCGCCGCCCAGGGGTGCGCCTCCACGACCGCCGTCGGGTCCGGGGCTCCCGGGGCCGCGAGGGGTACGGTCACGTCGGCGACCACGGCCTCGACCCCGGGCAGCTCCGAGATCTCGCGGGCGGCGTCGGCGGGCAGCGGCGCGCGCTCGCGCAGTGCCACGGGCAGGTCCTCCGGCACGTCGACCTGCTGCACGGCGCCCACCACGACCTCGGCTGCCGTGTAGCGCTGCGGGGCGAGGCCGCCGCGGATGCCCGACTCCACGAGCACGCCGAGCCCGGTGACCAGGGCGCTCGCGACGAAGATCGCCACGAACACTCCGGCGAGGCTGCGCCGGTGGTGGCGCAGGTCGGCGCGGACGAGCCGTCCGAGGCCGAGCGACGCGGCGGCCATCACCACTCCCCGAGCGTGCTCATGCGGGCGGTGATCTCCTGCGCGGTGGCGCCGTCGAGGTGTCCCGCGAACGCGCCGTCGGCGAGGAAGACCACCCGGTCCGCGTGCGAGGCGACGACGGGGTCGTGCGTGACGACGACCACGGTCTGGTGCAGTTCCCGCGCGGTGTGGGCGAGCAGGTCGAGCACCTGGGCACCCGTGCGCGAGTCGAGCGCGCCGGTCGGCTCGTCGCCGAACACCACGTGCGGGCGGGTGATGAGCGCGCGGGCGATGGCCACCCGCTGCTGCTGGCCGCCGGAGAGCTCGGCGGGGCGACGGTGGCGTCGGTCCGCGAGCCCCACCGCGTCGAGCAGTGTCTCGAGCCACCGGTGGTCGATGGCGCGTCCGCCCAGCCGCAGCGGGAGGGTGATGTTGTCCTCCACGGTCAGCGCGGGCAGCAGGTTGTACGCCTGGAACACGAAGCCGACGTGATCGCGGCGGAACGTCGTGAGCTGGCGCGCCTTCAGGGCGGAGATCTCGGTGCCGCCGAGGTGGACGGTGCCGCTGGTCGGACGATCGAGCCCCGCTGCACTGTGCAGCAGCGTGCTCTTGCCCGAGCCGGACGGCCCCATGATCGCCGTGAAGGAGCCCTTCGCGATGGCCAGGTTCACGCCGCGGAGAGCGGTGACGCGCGCGGCGCCGGAGCCGTACGTCTTGACGAGTCCGGAGAGGCGGAGGGCCTCGGTGGGTGCCGCCTCGACGTGCGGCGCAGGGGGTGTGGTGGTCATGCTTCGACGCTAGGAACACCGAGCGGGCGGCCCCATCCCGCCCGGTCCCCGATCGATGGTGGAGCTGGCTATACCGTGCCGCGCACTCTGCTCCGGCAGACTGGCAGGGTGAAGGACGGATGGGGGCGCCGGTGGCTGCGCGACGCCGGGTATCTGGGGGTCGAGCTCGGGGCGTCGGTCGTCTCCCTCGGGCTGTTCTGCGTGATCCTGGTGCTGTTGCCGCTCATGCTCATCACGGGCGGCGTGCTGCTGATGCCGCAGGCCGTGCAGGTGCTGCACCGGTGGAGCGACGTGAACCGGCGGCGCATCGGGCGGCGGCGGGGTGAGGAGCTTCCGCCGCTCGCGCGCACGCTGCCCCGCGGCTCGACGATCGATGAGCGGCTGCGCTTCGCCTTCTCGCGCGCCACGGCCCGCGACGCCCTGTGGCTCACGGTGCACGCGTTCCCCGTCATGTGGCTGTCGCTGCTCACGCTCGCGCTTCCCGTCTCGGCCGTGAACACGCTCGCCGTCACGTGGTACTGGCAGTTCGCGCCGGCCGACGACCCGGTGGGCTCACCGTATCCGGTCACGTCGTGGGAGCTCGCGTGGACGATGCCGCTGGTGGCCCTCGGCTACGCGATCGCCGCGGCGTTCCTGGTGCCGGCGGTCGCCCGCCTGGTGGCGTTCGTGTCGGCGAAGCTGCTGGCGACGCCCGCGCGGTCGCGGCTGGCGGCCCGGGTGGACGCGCTGACGCTGAGCCGGGCGGCGGCGCTGGACGCGCACGCGGCCGAGCTGCGCCGCATCGAGCGCGACCTGCACGACGGGGCGCAGAACCGGCTGGTGAACGTGGTGATGATGCTGGGGATCGCGGAGCGTGCGCAGGAGACGGGCGGCGACGTCGGAGAACCGCTGCGGCGGGCGCAGGATGCCGCGGCCGACGCCCTCGCCGGTCTGCGGCGCACGGTGCACGACATCTATCCGCCGATCCTCGACGAGCTGGGCCTGGAGGGCGCGCTCGCGTCGCTCGCCGGGCGCAGCGTGGTGCCGTGCGCGCTGGAGACCGCCGGGGTGGGCCGGGTGCCGGCGGCGGTGGAGTCGGCGAGCTACTTCGTCGTGGCGGAGGCGCTGACCAACGTGAACAAGTACGCCACGGCGACGCGCGCCACGGTGCGGGTCGAGCGGGAGGGCGAGCTGCTGTTGATCGCGGTGGAGGACGACGGCGTCGGCGGGGCGGTCGAGCGGCCGGGTGGGGGTCTCGCCGGGATTCGTCGCCGGATCGAGGCCTTCGAGGGCACGCTCGACGTGACGAGCCCGGCCGGCGGGCCGACCGTGCTGAGGACGGAGCTGCCGTGCGGATCGTGATCGCGGAGGACGACACCCTGCTGCGGGAGGGGCTGGCACTGCTGCTGCGCAGCGAGGGCTTCGACGTGATCGGTGCCGTGCCCGACGCCGAGGGCTTCCTCGCGCTGCTCGACGATGCCGATGCGGCGGTGCTCGATGTGCGGATGCCGCCGACCTTCACGAGCGAGGGCTTGAAGGCGGCCGCCGAGGCGCGGGCCCGTCGTCCCGGCTTCCCGGTGCTGGTGCTGTCCGCCTACGTGGAGGATCGCTACGCGGGGGAACTGCTCGCCGCGGGAGCCGACGGTCTGGGCTACCTGCTGAAGGAGCGGGTGGGCAAGGTCGCGGCGTTCGTCGACGCGCTGCGCCGCGTGGCCGCCGGGGGCACCGTGATGGACCCCGAGGTGATCTCGCAGCTGCTCAGCCGCCGTCGCGCCGACGACCCCGTGCAGACCCTCACCCCGCGCGAGCGCGAGGTGCTGGGCCTCATGGCCGAGGGGCTGGACAACACCACGATCGCCGAGCGGCTGTTCGTCACGGAGACCGCCGTGAGCAAGCACATCGGCAACATCTTCGCCAAGCTCGGCCTCTCGTCGAGCGACAGCGGGCATCGCCGCGTCCTCGCCGTGCTCGCCTACCTGCGCAGCTGACCCCGTCGCACCTCTCCGAAGAAGTTCGGTATTCGGTGTTGCTAAGTACCGGTACTCAGTGTTACTTTGTACCGGTACCCAGCAACACTGAGTACTGAACCGAGAAGGAGAGGGGGACCACATGGGCAAGCAGATGACCGAGATGCTCAAGGGCACCCTGGAGGGCATCGTGCTGGCCCTCCTCGCCGAGCAGCCGGCCTACGGCTACGAGATCACCACGCGCCTGCGCGACCACGGCTTCACCGACACCGCCGAGGGCACCGTCTACGCCCTGCTGGTGCGCATCGAGCAGAAGAAGCTCGTCGACGTCGAGAAGGTGCCGAGCGAGAAGGGCCCGCCCCGCAAGGTGTACACCCTGAACGCCGCGGGCCGGCAGGAGCTGGAGGAGTTCTGGACCACCTGGAACTTCCTCACGACACACATCGAACGACTGAACACCACTCACACGAACACCCCCAGCGAGGAGAACTGACATGGCCGCCAAGTGGATCGAAGCGCTCACCGGATCGCTCGAGCAGAAGAAGCAGTACAAGCAGGCGAAGGCGCGGATCGAGGCTCTGCCCGAGCCGTACCGCACGGTCGCCAACGCCCAGCACCGCTACACGATGTACTACGGGGGGATCACCGACGGCGACACGCTCGTGCAGATCTTCCTCGACCTCGCCGACCTGTGGGAGCGCGCCGCGATCGACGGCACCCCGATCGACGACATCATCGGCGCCGACCCGGTCGAGTTCGCCGAGACCTACGCCGAGGCCTACGGGGGCACCCAGTGGGTCGACAAGGAGCGCGCCCGGCTGACCAAGGCCGTCGAGGACGCGAAGAAGAAGGAGCAGTCATGACGAACACCGCCCTCTCGGTGCGAGGCATCGAGAAGTCCTACAAAGACCTGCACGTGCTGCGCGGCGTCGACTTCGAGGTGGAGCGGGGATCGATCTTCGCCCTCCTCGGGTCGAACGGTGCCGGCAAGACCACGATGGTGCGGATCCTCTCCACGCTGCTGAAGGCCGACGCCGGCACGGCGACCGTGCAGGGCGTCGACGTCGCCGCGAACCCCCTCGGCGTCCGCGAGAAGATCAGCCTCACCGGGCAGTTCGCCGCGGTCGACGAGATCCTCACCGGGCGCGAGAACCTCGTGCTGGTCGCGAAGCTGCGGCACCTGTCCGACCCGGGCGGGGTCGCCGACCGCCTGCTGGCCACCTTCCGCCTGACGGACGCCGGTGGCCGCAAGGTCGGCACCTACTCGGGCGGCATGCGGCGGCGGCTCGACATCGCGATGAGCCTGGTCGGCGACCCCGAGGTGATCTACCTCGACGAGCCGACCACGGGCCTCGACCCCGAGGCGCGCATCGAGGTGTGGGACGTCGTGAAGCAGCTGGCGCACGGCGGCACCACGGTGCTGCTCACTACGCAGTACCTCGACGAGGCGGAGCAGCTGGCCGACCGGATCGCGATCCTGCACGAGGGCCGCATCATCGCGAACGACACCCTCGCCGGGCTGAAGCAGCTGCTCCCGCCCGCGCAGGTCGAGTACGTCGAGAAGCAGCCCACCCTCGAGGAGATCTTCCTCACCCTGATCGGACCCTCACGAAAGGACGCAGCATGAGCACGCACTTCGCCGCCGACACGGCGACCCTCACCGGCCGCTCCATGCGGCACATCTTCCGCAGTCCCGACACGATCATCACCACCGCGGTCACCCCGATCGCGCTGATGCTCCTGTTCGTGTACGTCTTCGGCGGCGCGCTCCAGCAGAGCACCGGCACCGACAACTACGTGAACTACCTGCTGCCGGGCATCCTGCTCATCGCGATCGCGTCGGGCATCGCCTACACCGCGTTCCGGCTGTTCACCGACATGCAGAGCGGCATCTTCGAGCGGTTCCACTCCATGCCGATCGCCCGATCGAGCGTGCTGTGGGCCCACGTGCTGACGTCGCTCACGGCGAACGCGATCACCCTCGCGATCATCTTCGGCGTCGGCTTCCTGATGGGCTTCCGCACCGGGGCGAGCGTGTGGGCCTGGCTCGGAGTGATCGGCATCCTGATGCTGTTCACCCTCGCGCTGACGTGGCTGGCGATCATCGCCGGGCTGAACGCCAAGACGGTCGACGGGGCGAGCGCGTTCTCGTATCCGCTGATCTTCCTGCCGTTCATCAGCTCCGCGTTCGTGCCGACCGACACCATGCCCGCGCCCGTGCAGTGGTTCGCCGACAACCAGCCGGTCACCTCGATCGTCAACACCATCCAGGCGCTGTTCGCCGAGCAGCCGGTCGGCGATGACATCTGGATCGCCCTCGCCTGGTGCGTCGGCATCCTCGTGGTCGCCTACGTGTTCGCGATCATCTCCTACCGGAAGAAGGTCAGCTGATCGTCGCCAAGCGGAACGGAACGCTCCGTCCGGGGTCTCGCACCCCGGCCGGGGCGTTTCGCTGCGCTCGGCCGCACGGTATGGCAGGCAGAGATCTCCTTCACATCATGGGGAAACCGGGTACGCGGAGACCATGAGCACGGACGCGACAGTGATCACGGCAAGACTCAGACCGATCGCCACACCACCGATCACATGCGGCGAGGCCCTGTTGATGAGTGCGATGACGAGCATGGCCACCTCGATGAGCGTGATCACGAGGAGAGCCGCCTTCATGCCGTCGATCACGACGTTGGCGACATCGTCTCTGCATGAGAACGCGCACCCGTCCCCTCGCATCGCAGTGAGAAAGACGAGAAGCACGCCGCCGCCGGCAACCACCATCTGAGCCGCCGCCCAGAGTCCCGCAGCGACGTACCGTCGCCGTGGGACGCGCGGGAACCGCGCCTGACTGCGGGGCTCGGTCACGAGAAGTCCGTCATCATGTGTTGGACGAACGCTCGCGGATCGGACATGTAGCTCTTATAGGAGCTATGGATCCGGCTGTCAATCGGCGCCCCCCCCTGGCATCTGGCGGCTTCGCGACCAGCCCGTCGGCGAGGACATCTGAATCGCCCGACTCCGGCCGCGCGGTCTGCAGGATCTCGCGCCCGGAAGGAGCCGAGCGCGCCGACGCTCGTTCAGGGAGGGAGGTCTCCTTCACGCCCCCGGAACGCGCCGTCCTCAGCGCAGGCCGAGCGGACCGAGGATCACACGGCGACCGCTGCGCACCCACACGGCCCCGTCGGCGCGATGCTCCGCGCGGGTCGCGAAACGGTACCGGTACGACACCGCTCGCACCCATCGCGGCCGTTCACCGTGGAACGGGTCGACGCGCAGCATGCGCAGGGTCGGGCCGTCGGCCTCGAGCAGTCGCAGCAGGAACACCGTGAACCAGTCGTCCAGCGAGTGCCCGAGCGGCAGGAACCACATCAGCCAGTCCAGCCGCAGGTGGTACGGGGCGAACTGCCGCGGCACGCGCCGCACGTCTCCGGGCTTGCCGCGGAACCCGTACTCACGCCAGTGCACCCCCTCCTCGTCGTCCGACCCCTCCACCACGATCTCGATGCGTTCCCGCGTCACCGTGCCGAAGGCGCCGTAGGCGTTGGCGAGCTGCCACCGGTGGAAACTCGCGTTCATCAGCTGCCGCCGCGCGAACAGGTTCCGCAGGGCCGGCACGCTCAGCACCACGAACAGCACGCCGACGGCCGAGGTCACCACGACCCACCACAGCGGCATCCCCGACACGGTCCAGGGCAGCGCCGTCTCGGGTGGCCGCTCGGCCGCGCCCACCCCCGGCAGCCCGATCGCCGAGAAGCCGAGCACGATCGTCGCCGCGTTCAGCCACGCGAAGTTGCCGGTGAGCACGAGCCACATCTGGGTCGCGATCACGACACCGCCGGCGACCGCGCCGACGATCTGCGGCACCGGCCCCGGTACCCACAGCGACAGGACGGGAGCGAACAGGAAGAACGGCACGACCAATTGCGCGACGTGGTTGCCGATGACCTCCAGCCTGTGGAACCACCGCGGCAGCAGGTGCGCCTGGCGGCTGAGCGGGCCCGGCATCGGCTGCGTCTCGTGGTGGAACGTCATGGCGGTGAGGTCGCGCCACTCGCGCCCGCCGCGGATCTTGATCATCCCGGCACCGAACTCCAGGCGGAACAGCAGCCACCAGAACAGCACGATCACCACGACCGGCGGCGGCTGGTCGTTCGACCCCAGGAACGCCGCCAGGAACCCGGCCTCGAGCAGCAGCATCTCCCACCCGAAGGAGTAGAACGTCTGCCCGATGCTCACGACCGACATGTACCCGAACCACAGCGCGAGGAAGCACACCATCGGCAGCCACGGCGGCCCGAGCTGCGGCACCCCCGCGACCAGCAGCACGCCCACCGCGATCCCGGCCCACGACAGCGCCACGAGCCGCCGGTCGGTGTAGCGCCAGCGCGTGAACAGCGTGGGGTGCAGCAGCTTCCGTCGCTCGCTCTTCTGCGCGACCCAGTCGAGCAGGGCCGGGGCGGGCAGCAGTCCGTGCTCGCCGAGCAGGGCGCGGAACTGGTTGAGCGTGGAGACGAACGCGACCACGTACAGCGCCGCGATGCCCCGCTGCAGGACCTCGCGGGCGAACCCGAAGTCGACCGCCGCGAACCCGTCCACGGCCACAGGCTACGCCGGCCGCCGCACGCCGGTCAGGGGGTTGCGTCCGTCGTTCGAGGGCTGCGCTCCTCGCTCAGGCGGCCGCTGAGCGAGCGCATCGAGACGACGGGCCCGAGGCGCGTCAGTTCTGCATCGCGATCTGCTGCCCCTCGACGAGCGGGTGCACGGCGAGCGCGGTGCCGTCGAGGTCTTCACGGTGCATGTCGACCCCGGTGATCTGACTGTTCTCGTACGTCGTGTAGTAGTAGACGCCCCGGTCGGTGTTGCAGCAGGACGAGTAGATCGTGATCTCGTACTTCTCCTCGTCGCCCACCTGCACGCACCCGCGCTGCTGGGCGACGGAGCCGAGGATCTGGAAGAACTGGCTCAGCGACTCCGACTCGGTGGTGCCGCAGACCGAGTTCATGCGGGTGAACACCGCCTTGATGAAGCGCGACGACGACGACAGGTCGCCGGGGAGCCCGATCCCGCCCATGCCGCGGCTGTACAGGTCGAGCGACTGATCCGGCGCGAACGTGTTGTCGGGCTGGCGGCGCGTGAGGTGCCGGTAGTCGTTCAGGCGGAAGCTCTGGATGTCGAACGTGGGGTTGTTCGTGAGCACGCCCCACGGGTTGTCGTACACCTTCAGTCCGTCACGCACGCTCTCCACCACGATCGAGGCGGTCCGGTCGGCGATGATCCAGTGCAGCGGCGACAGCGGGAACTCCGCGCTGAAGGAGATGTCGACGAGGCTCACGGATCGCAGCGCGTCCTTCACCTGGGCGACGGTCTCGAACTGCCCGAGCACCCAGGGGATGAACTCGAACGGGGTGATCTCCGTGCCGCCCGCTCCCTCCGCGGGGTAGAAGGCGTTGTCGGGGAAGTTGAGTCCGGCCATGCTCAGGCCCTTCTCGTTCGTGCCGTCGTAGTACAGCGGGTAGCCGTCGGAGACGGTCGCGATGCCGATGATCGCGTGGTGGGTCGACAGGGGCGGGATCCGTCGGAACTCGAAGGGGAAGTTCCGTGGTGTCACGGTGACGGTCTCGTGGTACGAGAACTCCAGATCGAGGTTGCGCCCGAAGTAGTGGTCGGCGGTGGTGAAGCTCAGTCCTGTGCACATGGTTCCCTCTCCCGTTGCCGGGGCCCGGCCGGGTCCGCGAACGGTCATGGTCGCACCTTCCCCCGCGGAGCGTAAGGGGGGTGCCACCCGCGGCGGACGAGTGCTCTACGGTGTCGCGGTGCGCTCGTCGGCGTCGCGGATCACGAACGCGACGCCCACCAGCGCCACCACCACCGCGACGATCTCCAGCACAGGGCCCAGCCCGGCCAGCGGTCCTGCGGCGCCGTGCCCGACCGCGAACGTCGAGAAGTCCCAGAACCCGTGCAGCACCATGGCCCAGATCAGGCTGCCGGTCACGCGGCGCAGGACGTAGAAGATGGTGCCGGCGCCGAAGGCGAGGAACACCTGCTGCAGCGTGGGGGCGAGGGGCTGCCCGCTGAGCGCGTTGATGAGGTGCATGAGTCCGAATAGCGCGGAGGTCAGCAGCCACACCCACACCTCGGACAGGCGGCTGCGCAGCCCGACGAGCAGCAGTCCGCGCGTGGTCAGCTCCTCGGTGAAGCCGACCAGCAGCAGGACGATCGACGCGGCGAAGAAGGCGCCGTCGTAGGAGGCCCAGTCGGTGGAGGCGAGGTTCACGCCCAGGGCCACCGCCATCAGCACCGGGGCGATGATCGGCCAGCGATGCGCGGCGCGCGTCCGCTCGAACAGGGCGGGACGCCACCACCCGAGCAGGCTCGTCGTGATCGCCAGGAGCACCGCTCCGACGATGAGGGACAGGCCGGCGCCCAGGAAGAGGTCGCGTCCGCTGTCGCCGAGGGACGTGTAGGGAATGCCGGTCGCCTGCTGCACGGTGAAGACGACCGCGACGTACGCCAGGTAGATGACGAGGCCGATCCAGATCCGCGGCCGGACGCGGAGGGGTGTGGTGCTCTCGGTGGCCATCTCGTCCTCGGGTGTCGCGTGCCGGGTGGGGTTCGGGTTCAGTGAAGCGCACGCCGACCCGCCACCGCAATCGCGAAGGCAAGCCCCGCCCGGGGGAGACGTCGAAGGGAGGGCCCCCGGACGGGAGCCCTCCCTTCGTGCAGAGACGGGTCAGCTCAGCTGACGGTCCAGTCGAACTGGTCGCCGTACTTCTCCAGCCACGCGTCGACCGCGTCGGCTTCCTTGCCCTCGCCGTACTCGTTGACCACGAGGTCTTCGAGCGCACCGTACTGCTCGTCGTCGAGCTTGATCTTCTCGATCAGCTCGGCCGCCTCCGGGAACTCCTCGGCGAAGCCCTTGGTGCCGAGGAAGTGCAGGCCCTCGGCCTCGCCCATCGCGCCCTTCGGGTCTTCGAGGTCCTTCACGGGGAAGGCGTCGTTGGCCCAGAACGGACGCCACAGCGTGACGACGATGTCTTCCTGCTTTTCGGTCGCGGTCTTCAGCTCGGTCAGCATCGCCGCGGTCGACGAGGTCACCAGCTCGTACTCGCCGTCGAGCCCGTACTCGGGCATCATCTTCTGCGTCTGCGCGGTGAGGCCGGCGCCCGGCTCGATGCCGTAGATCTTGCCGTCGAAGTGCGCCCCCTTGCCCGCCAGGTCTTCGATCGAGGTGAGATCGGAGTACTCCGGCACCGCCAGGGTGAGCTTGGCGTTGTCGTAGTACGCGCCGAGGTCTTCGATGTCGTCGCCGTACTTCTTCATGTACTCGGCGTGCGTGAGCTCGGGCCAGGCCGACGGGTACATGTCGACATCGCCCTGCGCGAGACCCGTGTAGAGGGGACCCGCCTCGGTGAGCGTCTTCATCTCGACCGTGTAACCGATCTTCTCCAGCTGGTCCTGCAGGAGGTACGCGGTGCTGAGGCCGTCGGTCCAGGAGGGCAGGAAGCCGAGCGTGATGGTGCCCTTGTCGTCGGCGTCGCCGCCGCCCGCGCTGGTGCCACCGGCTCCGTCGCCGCTGCATCCGGCGAGGGTGAGCGCTGCTGCGGCGCCCAGGGCGGTGAGGGTCAGGATCTTCTTCTTCATGTGCTTCTCTCTCTTGCGTTCCGTATGTGATTTCAGGAGTGCGGACGAGCCGCGGGACAGCGGGTGGGCGGCGTGCGGGATGGAGAACGGGCCGGAACCCGCCCTCTCGGGCTCCTCTCCCACCCCGCACCCGCGCGTGGGCGGGGGCGGGGCGGGACGTCGGGGTGGGGTCAGGCGCGAGTGAGCTCGGGCTCGACAGCGTCGGACGACGCGGGGGTCGCGGCGGTGGAGGTCGCGGCGGCGGCGGGCGCAGCGCCCGGTCCCGCGCCCGACCGGCGGCGCTTCCACAGGCCCCACAGCGACGAGCGGTTCTCGCCCGGGGCCCCCAGCGCGGCGGTGACCCGGTCGAGGAAGACCGCGATCAGCACGACGCCCAGACCGGCCTCGACGCCCTTCGGGATGTTGATCGTCGAGATCGCCTCGACCACCATCTTCCCGAGGCCGTCCGCTCCCGCCATACCGGCGATCACGGCCATCGACAGCGCGAGCATGATCACCTGGTTGACGCCGGCCATGATGGTCGGCATCGCCAGGGGCAGCTGGATGCCGCGGAGGATCTGGCCGGGGGTGGCGCCGAACGCATGCCCGGCCTCCACGGTCTCGGAGTCGACGCCGCGGATGCCCAGCTCGGTCAGGCGCACGCCGGGAGGCAGCGCGAAGATCACGGTCGCCACGAGTCCCGGCACCACGCCGATGCCGAAGAACACGATCGCGGGGATCAGGTACACGAACGCGGGCATGGTCTGCATGAAGTCGAGCACCGGCTTCAGGGCCGCCCGGACCGTGGCGTTGCGCGCCGACCAGATGCCCAGCGGCACCGCGATCAGCACCGCCACGATCGCCGCGACGAGCACCAGGGCGAGGGTCTGCATCGCGGGCACCCACAGGTCCATCGCCACGATCAGCAGGAACGACACGGCCGTGCCGATCGCGAGCTTCCACGACCGCACGACCCAGGCGAGCAGGGCGGCGATCACGATGATCACGGCGAAGTGCGGGGTGAGCAGCAGCCGGGTGAGGCCGTCCACGAGGAAGCTCACCACGAACGACACCACGTCGAGCAGACCGTCGAGGTTCGCGGTGATCCAGTCGACTCCGGCGGCGACCCAGTCGCCCAGGGGGATGCGGAATCCGTCCATCAGCGCACCTCCTCCGTCTCGGGTGTCGTGGGCAGCGGCTCGGCCGTCCACCCGTCGTCGAGCACCGCGTCGATCTCGGCTTGCGGCATGGGCGTCATCGGCAGCAGGATCTCCTCGGTCGAGCCGGGGCCGGGGCCGAGGGCGGCGAGCAGGGTCACGCGGGGGATCACGCCCGCCAGTCGCCCGTCGGCGTCGGTCACGGCCAGGGGCAGCGGCGACTCCACCGCGGGCACGAACAGGTTCATGAGCACGTCGTCCTCGCGCACGCTCTGCAGCACGGGCTTGATCACGGAGTCGAGTCGCGTCACCCCCTGCCGCACGAGCTTCACCGCATCGCGGTCGGTGACCACACCGAGCAGCTGGCGGTCCTTGCCCACCACGTAGGTGGCCGACATGTAGGCGTCGCGCATCTGGCGCAGGGCCGTGCGCGGGCCGGCGGTCTCGGCGACCACGGGGCGCGGGCGCTCCATGACGTTCGCGGCGGTGAGCACGCGGGCACGGTCCACGTCCTGCACGAACTGCTCGACGTAGTCGTTCGCGGGGTCCATCAGGATGTCCTCCGGCGTGCCGATCTGCACGATGCGCCCGTCGCGCATCACGGCGATCCGGTCGCCGAGGAACATGGCCTCGTTGAGGTCGTGCGTGATGAAGACGATGGTCTTGTGCAGCTTCTGCTGGAGCTCCAGCAGCTGCTCCTGCATCTCGCGGCGGATCAGCGGGTCGAGCGCGCTGAACGCCTCGTCCATCAGCAGGATGTCGCTGTCGGCGGCGAGCGCGCGGGCGATGCCGACGCGCTGCTGCATGCCGCCGGAGAGCTCGGACGGCAGCTTGTCGCCCTGGCCCTCGAGGCCCACGAGCGCGAGGATCTCCTCGGCCTTCGCCTGCCGCTCGGCCGCCGCGACGCCCTTGAGCTCGAGCGGGTAGGCCACGTTCGCGGCCACCGTGCGGTGCGGCAGCAGGGCGAAGTGCTGGAAGACCATCGAGATGCGGTCGCGGCGGATCTCACGCAGACGACCCGCGGGGATGCCCGTGATGGTGTCGCCGCCGACCGTGACGGTGCCGTCGGTGATGTCGTGCAGGCCGTTGAGCATGCGGATGATGGTGGACTTGCCCGATCCGGACAGGCCCATGATGACGAAGATCTCACCGCGGTTCACGGTGAAGCTGGCGTCGATGACGGCGGCGGTGCCCGCGTCGGCGACGGCCGCGCGGCTCTCACCCGCCTTCAGTCGGCGGACGGCGGCGTTCGGATTCCTCCCGAACACCTTGTACAGATGGCGCGCTTCGAGTGCGATGTCGGACACGTTTCCCCTGCGGCTCGGCCTCGGGTGGCTGAGCCTGCTTCGGTCACGTCCGGGTGATCCTCACGAGGCCGTTCGACATCATCGCTGTGGCGGCGCGGGCGGTGGATTTCGGATCCGCCGCAGAGAGGACCGACCGTACGCCCACGCCTCTTCGCAGCACAGCTCATCGAAAGAAGGACGTGGTCGCGGACTGGTCTTCGGGCCGTCAGGCCCACAGACCAACGTAACGAAATGGCCGGTCAGGGACAAATCCTGGGCCGGGAACGTGCCCGGGTTTCCGGTGCTGACCGGGGGATAGTACGAGCGTCTAGCAATCTCGGCGACGGGGGTTCACGGGCGTCGCACACTGCGCGTCACGGTGAACTTCGGGGTGCGTCGGAGCTGCTCCGTCCGCCCGATCAGCCGCGTCAGCTCGGGGCGGTACGCGAGGCCGGAGTTGTACACCGTGAACAGCTCGCCGCCCGGCCGGAGCAGTCGCGCGGCGGCCTCGAACAGCCGGGTCGCGGCCCCCGTGTGCACGCTGCTGCCGAGGTGGAACGGCGGGTTCAGCAGCACCACGTCGAACGCCCCGTCGGGCAGGTCGGATCCGGCGTCGTCGTGGGTCACGGTGACGCGGTCGGCGACGCCGTTCGCGGCCGCGGTCGCCCGGGTCGAGGCCACGGCCGCGGCCGAGCGATCGGTCGCGGTCACCGCGTCCCCGGGGTGCGCGAGGGCCCAGGACACCGCGAGCGCGCCCGTGCCGCAGCCGAGATCGAGCACCCGGCGCGGATCCTCGGCGTTCACGACTCCGGAGAAACCCTCGTTCTCCGGCAGCTCCGGCGGGGATGCAGCCCCGGGGCGAGCGGTTCTCCGGCGTTGTGAACCGTCGAGCGCGAGCGCCTCGAGCAGCACGCGCGTGCCGATGTCGAGGCGGGGTCCGGCGAACGCGCCGCCGTGCGCGACCAGGGCGAGGCCGTCGTGCTCGGCCCGCACGGGGAAGGGCGGCTGCGCGGGGACGGCCAGGGGCTGCGACGCCACGAGCAGCCGCGACTTGCGTTCGGCCCGCTGCGGCTGCACGTCCCCGAAGCTCCGCCGCAGCACCTCGTTCTGCGCCAGGGTCATGTGCTTGACGCGACCCCCGGCCACGAGCACCGCGTCGGGCGCGGCCCAGCGGGCGACCGCATCCGCGATCTGCTCCAGTTCCGCGAGCGCCTTGGGTAGCTGCAGCAGCACGAGCCGTGCCCCGCGCAGCAGCGTCTCGTCGAGCTCGTGCGTCGTGAAGCCCTCGAGTCCCAGCTCCGCCGCGTTGCGGGCGAGCGCGCGGCGCCCGGTCGCGAGGTCCTGGTGCACCCGGATCCCCCGGAGCCCGGACGCCACGAGCGGCAGGGTGATCGCGCCGTACTCGTCCCCGATCACGGCGGTCTCGGCACCGGTGATCCCGCTGTCGAGCGCCCGCGACGCGAGCAGCAGATCGGTGGCGTCGTGCGCCTGGAGGTTCTCGGCCTCGACGTCGGGCCAGCGGCGCAGGCGGGCGTAGGGGAACTCCGGCACCAGCCCACTGTACGCGGGCGCCGTAAGGATTCCGCATGCGTCCGCTTCACCGGATTCACAAGTTCGTGAAGCGGGCGTACGCTCCCGCGCATGAGCACCGTGATCGCCACCCAGAGCCTCACCAAGCACTACGGGCACGTGCACGCCCTCGACGGTCTCGACCTGAGCGTCGAGTCCGGTCAGGTGCACGGATTCCTCGGGCCGAACGGCGCCGGCAAGTCCACCACGATCCGCATCCTCCTGGGCCTCGCCCGCCGCACCGGGGGCGCGGTGACCGTGTTCGGCGAGGACCCGTGGCGTCGGGCCGTCGAGCTGCACCGGCGAATCGCCTCCGTTCCGGGCGACGTGAGCCTGTGGCCCAACCTCTCCGGGGGCGAGGCCATCGACCTGCTCGCCCGGCTGCGCGGAGCCCGCACGCACGACGCCGCCTACCGGCGCGAGAAGGCCCGGCTGCTGGAGGCCTTCCAGTTCGACCCGCGGAAGAAGGGCCGCGCGTACTCGAAGGGCAACCGCCAGAAGGTGGCGCTGATCGCGGCCTTCGCCGTGCCGGCCGACCTGCTCATCCTCGACGAGCCGACCAGCGGGCTCGACCCCCTCATGGCGGTGATCTTCCAGCGCGAGGTCGCGCGGGCCCACGAGAACGGCGCGACCGTGCTGCTGTCGAGCCACATCATGAGCGAGGTCGAGCAGCTGTGCGACCGCGTGTCGATCATCCGCGCCGGGCGCATCGTCGAGACCGGCACGCTCGCCGACCTGCGGCACCTCACCCGCAGCGACGTGTCGTTCACGGCCCCGGGTGTCCCGCTCGACCGCGTCGCCGCGATCCCCGAGGTGCACGACGCCACGGTGCACGACGACCGCTTCCGCCTCACCGTCGACAGCGACCGCACCGCCGCGGTGCTGCCCGCCCTCGCCACGCTCGGGATCTCCGACCTCCGCGTGGCTCCGCCCTCGCTCGAGGAGCTGTTCCTGCGGCACTACGGCGACGACCTCGCGACGCTCGAGGCGGCGGAGGACGGCGGGTCCGACGGGGAGCCGTCCACCCGGCGCTCCCGCCACGCGAAGGGTCGTGCGTGATGGACCGCTTCGGGGTGCTGCTGCGCCAGCGCATCCGCCGCGACCGGGTGCAGGTGCCGCTGTGGATCCTCGGGACGGCGCTCATGGCGTTCGCGGGGTATGCGGGCGTCACGCAGTCGTACTCGACCCTGGCCGACCGGCAGAACATCCTGGCCGCGGCGCTCGCGAACCCGGTGATCCTGATGTTCCGCGGCCTGCCGTCCGGCACCTCGGAGGGCGCGTTCCTCGCCTTCGAGATCCTGCCGTGGCTGGCGATGCTGGCGGCCCTCATGAGCACGTTCCTCGCGGTGCGGCACACCCGGGGTGACGAGGAGTCGGGGCGCGCCGAGCTCGTGTGGGCGACGCCCGCCGGACGACACCTTCCCACCGTCGCGACGATCGTGCACGGCCTCCTCGCCAACGTCGTGCTGGGCGCGCTGACCGCGGTCGCCCTGCTCGCGACCGGGCTGCCCGTCGCCGGTTCGCTGCTCTCCGGCGCCGCGGCCGCCTCCTGCGGCGTCGCCTTCCTCGGGATCGCCCTGCTCGCGGCGCAGCTGCTGCGCACGTCGCGCGGCGCGAACTCCGCGGCTGTGTGGGTGCTCGTGGCCGCCTTCCTGCTCCGGGGCATCGGCAACGCCGCCGGGACCCCGAACGACGAGCTGACCGCGATCGCGAGCGCCTGGCCTGCGTGGCTGTCGCCGTTCGGCTGGGCGGAGCAGACGCGTCCGTACGACGTCGATGCGGCCTGGCCCGCGGTCCTGGGACTGGCGCTCGGCCTCGTCCTGGCCGCCGGGGCCCTGGCACTGCAGGGCCTGCGCGATGTGGACGCGGGCTTCGTGGCCGAACGCCCCGGCCGTTCCGCGGCGCGGCCCGCCCTCTCGTCGCCGCACGCGCTGGTGTGGCGACTCACCTCGGGCGCGGTCGTGGGGTGGGCGGTCGGCGGACTGCTCACCGGGCTGCTCGCCACGACCCTGGGCGGCGTGGTCGACCAGATCGCGGGCGAGAATCCCGCCGTGACCGACATCCTGGAGAAGATCGGCGGCGCGACCGGCGGGCTCGACGAGGTCGTGGTGACCGTGTTCTTCACGCTGCTGGGCATCCTCGCGGCCTGCTGCGCGGTGCAGACCGTGGTGCGCGCGCGGCAGGAGGAGGCGCGGGGCACGGTCGAGCTCGTGCTCTCGACCCCCACCGGACGGGTGCGGTGGCTGGCCGACCATGTGATCGTCGGCGTGGGCGCGGTGCTCATCGTGGTCGCCGCCGCCGTGCTGGGTGGCTGGCTCGGCGTGTGGTCGCGCGACGGCGACAGCGAGCTGTATCGCATCGTGGCCGTGGCGGGCGCGGGACAGGCGGTCGCGGCGGTGGTGTTCGTGGCGCTCACGGCCCTCGTGTTCGTGGTGCTGCCGCGCGCAACCATCCCCGTGGCGTGGATCCTGGTCCTGCTCGCGGCGCTGCTCGGCATGTTCGGCCCGCTGTTCGGGCTGCCGGACTGGACCGCGAACCTCTCCCCGTTCGCGGTGACCCCGGTGGTCGACGGCGACGGCGTCGACGTGCGCGGGCTGTGGTGGCTCGTGCTCGTGGTCGCCGGGGCCACGGCGGGCGCCCTGGCGCTCATGCGTCGGCGCGAGCTCGCGACGGGCGGGTAGTGCGATGACGCGGGCACCGGGCGGGGAGGCCGCGAACGCCGACGACGGGTCGGACGCGACGGCGGGCGATGCCGAGCCGCAGCGCGAGCACCGGGGCGTGGAACCGGCGGAGCAGGCGGCGGCGATGCTCACGGCGGCGGGGATGCCGCGGATGCCGGCGCGCGTGATGATGGCCCTGGTCGCGGCGCCCGAGGGCGGGTACACCGCGGCCGAGCTGGCCGAGCGGCTCGGCGTCTCCCCCGCGGCGGTGTCGGGGGCGGTGCGCTACCTGCAGCAGCTGCACTTCATCCAGCGGCGCCCGCGGCCGGGTGAGCGCCGTGACCGGTACGCGTTCGTGCACGATCCCTTCTACCGCTCGATCGTGGGCAACCTTCCCGTGTACGCGCGGCTCGCGGAGTACATCGACGACATCGCGGGCGCGCACGGCGACGATCCCGACGCGCAGGCGCGGGCGGTCGAGCTGGCCGCGTTCTTCCGTTTCCTGTCCGCGCGCATGCGGCAGATCGTGGAGGAGTGGCACGAGTCGCGGCACGACCGGAGCTGATCGTCGCGATCCGGAGGGTTGACATACGCGTGGGTTACATGGTTACTTAGTCGAGTAAGTAACCCACCAACCCAGCGGAGGACTCGTGATCGAAGAAGGCAAGCCGCTCTTCCTCCAGATCGCCGAGCAGATCGAGGACTCGATCCTCGACGGCTCACTCGCCGAGGAGGCGCAGGCCCCTTCCACGAACGAGCTCGCCGCGTTCTACCGCATCAACCCCGCCACGGCGGCGAAGGGAGTCGCGATGCTCACCGAAAAGGGAGTGCTCCACAAGCGCCGAGGCATCGGCATGTTCGTCTCGGAAGGCGCCAGGGACCTGCTCCTCGGCGAGCGCCGCGCGGCCTTCGCCGACCGCTACATCGACCCGCTCCTCGCGGAGGCCCGCACGCTGGGCCTCGGCGCGGAAGACCTCGCGGACCTGCTCCGGCAGCGCGCCGCACACACCCCCACCCCAGAAGGGAAGAACCCCGCATGACCGCCGTCATCGAGGTGCAGAACCTCACCAAGCGCTACAAGGAGAAGAGGGCGCTCGACAACGTCTCGCTCACCCTCGAAGGGGGCTCGATCTACGGGCTCCTCGGCCGCAACGGTGCCGGGAAGACGACCCTCATGTCGATCCTCACGGCCCAGAACTTCGAATCGTCCGGCACCGTGAAGGTGTTCGGCGAGCACCCGTACGAGAACGCACACGTGCTCGGCCGCATCTGCTTCGTGCGCGAGAGCCAGAAGTACCCGGACGACGCCTACCCGAAGCACGCGTTCAAGGCCGCGAGCCTGTTCTTCCCGAACTGGGACCAGGCGTTCGCCGACGAGCTGATCGCGGAGTTCCAGCTGCCGATGAAGCAGACCATCAAGAAGCTGTCGCGTGGACAGCTCTCGGCGGTCGGCGTGATCATCGGACTCGCCTCGCGCGCCGAGATCACCTTCTTCGACGAGCCGTACCTCGGGCTCGACGCGGTCGCCCGGCAGATCTTCTACGACCGCCTGGTGGAGGACTACTCCGAGCACCCGCGCACCATCATCCTGTCCTCGCACCTGATCGACGAGGTGTCGAACCTCATCGAGAAGGTCATCGTGATCGACAACGGACGGATCCTGCTGAACGAGGACACCGATGCCGTGCGTGACCGCGCGGTGACCGTGGTGGGCGAGGCCGCGAAGGTCGACGCCTGGGCGGAGGGCCGCGAGATCCTGCACCGCGACGAGCTCGGCCGGGTGGCCTCGGTCACCGTCATGGGCCGGCTCTCGCCCGAGGAGCGCTCCGCGGTCGTCGCCGCGGGCCTCGACCTCACGCCGGTGTCGCTGCAGCAGCTCGTCGTCCGGCTCACCCAGAAGAACGACGCCGCCGCCGACAGAGCCGGTGCGGTGAAGGAGGAGGTCCGCTGATGCGCACGTTCAACGTCATCCGCCTGCAGCTGATCAACAAGGGCACCTTCATCTGGTACCCGCTCATGATCCTCGGCGCGGCCACGATCATCTCGATCCTGATCTACGCGATGATCCCCGTCGACACCCCCAAGTACGGCGGGGGCGGCCAGGCGCCGCTCTGGTACTTCTTCGCGGTGGGCATGTCGGCGATGACCCTCACGTTCCCGTTCTCGCAGGCGATGAGCATCACGCGCCGGGAGTTCTTCTTCGGCACGATGCTGACGGCCATCCTCGGCAGCGCGATCATGGGCGTGCTCTTCCTGATCGGCGGCGGCATCGAGATGCTCACCGACGGCTGGGGGGTCAACGGCTACCTGTTCTACCTGCCGTGGCTGTGGGACGCGGGACCCCTGGGCGCCTTCGTGGTGTTCTTCACGCTCGCCCTGTTCTTCTTCGTGGTCGGCTTCACCGGCGCGACGATCTACAAGAGCTGGGGTCAGCTGGTGCTGCTGATCGTGAGCATCGGCCTGGGGCTCATCCTGGTGGGGCTGGTGTTCCTCGCGACACGGCTCGACCTGTGGAACCACGTCGGCGCGACGATCATGGACCTCGGCGCCCTCGGCCTGGCCGTGTGGGGCCTGGTGATCACCGCCGTCCTGACCGTCGTCTCGTTCCTCGCCTTCCGGCGGACCATCCCCTGATCGGACCACCCGGCACGAGGGATGCCGCGGCCGCGCACTCGGTGCGGGCCGCGGCATCCGTGCGTCCGGGCACTACCCGCAGACCGCAGCGGAGGCAACCCCACTCCTCCGCCGTCCGTTCGCGCGTAACGTCCAGGAGCAGAACCCGCCCGTCCGAGGAGAGAGCATGCCGTGACGCCCGAGGAACGCCGCCTCCGCGACCACCCGCGCCTGCGCCTGCGCGAACGCCGGTCGTACCTCTCGCGCACCCTGCGCGACGCCGTGCGACCGCCGCGGCTGCTGCTCGTGGCGAAGACGGCGCTCGCGGTCGGGCTCGCGTGGGCCGTCGCGCCGCACATGCCGGGCGTCACCGACGAGTATCCGTACTACGCGCCGCTCGGTGCTCTGGTGAGCATGTACCCGACGCTGATGGGCTCGATGCGCTCGAGCCTGCAGACGCTGTTCGGGCTCGCCGCGGGCATCGGCCTGGCCGCCCTGATCGTGCTCACCGTCGGTCCGACGTGGTGGACCATCCCGCTCGTGGTGGGTCTGGGCGTGCTGCTGTCGGGCACGGGATGGTTCGGCGCCGGGCGCGAGTACGTGCCGATGGCCGCGCTGTTCGTGCTGATCATCGGGGGACAGAACGCCGACGACTACTCGGTGGGGTACCTGGCGCAGATGGCCGTCGGCGTGGTGATCGGGCTCCTGGTGAACCTGCTGATCGCGCCCGCACCGCTCGCCGCGGCGGCTGCGTCGAGGGTGGAGTCCTTCCGCACGCAGCTGGGCGAGCACCTGCACGACATCGGGTACGCGGTGTCGGAGTCGTGGCCGCCGGAGACCGCACAGTGGGCGGAGGACGCGGCGTCCCTCGCCGAGACCACCGCCGATCTGCGGGCGGCGCTGGCCGAGGCCGACGAGAGCGTGCGGTACAACCCACGCGCGCGACGCCGGCACGTGGGGACAGCGCACATCCACGAGGACCTCTCGACGCTCGACCGCATCGCCCACCTGATCCGCGACATCGCCGATGCGACCGCCGACACCATCTGGGACCGGCCCGCCGCCATCCCGCTCGACCCCGCACTGCCCGAGCCCCTGTCGGCGGCCTGCCATGCGGTGGCCGACGTGATCGCCGAACCCGATCCCGGCTCCAGCGAGGCGCACCGCCGGCGGGGTGAGGCCGCGCGGGCGATCCGCCTGCTGCTGGAGCGTGTGGACGACCGCACGTTCGACGCGCGCAGCACGATGGGTCCCGGCGTGCTGACGGCGATGCACCTGCGGCGGATCCTGATCCTCAGCGGCGAGCGCCCGGACGGCGGCGGGTGAGTCAGGGCGACGGGTGAGTCAGATGGTGTCGTCGGCGACGACGATGTCGAGCTGCCAGTAGCGACCGTCGGGGTCTGTGGCGTCGTGCGCGTCGTCGGCCGCCGACAGCACGTCGTTGACCTGGCGCATCACGTCTTCGAACTCGGCCTCGGTCAGGCGGATCGTGCGCTGCACGAACGACGCGTGCACCTCGGTCGTGCGGCCGGCGACGTAGTCGGGGCTCCAGGCGAGTACGCGGCGCACCAGCTCGCCGTGCTCCTCCGCCAGGGCGGCGACCACCGCGCCGCCGAGCGCCTCATCGGCCACCGGGTTCTGCGGGTCGCCGAGGTTGAGGGCGCGCTTGCGTCCGGTCCAGACCCGGTCGCGGCGGTCGCGCGCGCGGTCGGGAGCCTCCTCGATGAGTCCGGCGTCGGCGAGCACCCGGAGGTGGAAGCTCGCGCTGTTCGCGGGAACGCCGAGCTCGGCGGCGATGTCGGCGGCCCGCAGGTGCTCGCGGCGCGCGATGAGGCGCAGGATCCGGCGGCGCAGCGGATGCGAGTAGGCCTTCAGCATCGCCGAGGTCATGAAGACGGCGTCGTCGCCCGCGCTCGTCCCCGCGTCGTCGGCCATGCCCCGATCCTACCGGCGGACAATTGCGCACCTCTAGTTGCGCAATTTATGTTGCGCATCTATGGTCGAGCCATGACCACCGCCACCACCCCCCACCGCCTGTGGCGCAACACCCGCTACCTCACCTGGCTCGTGAGCGACACCAGCAAGGGGCTCGCCGCCTCCCTGTTCGGCTTCGCCGTCCCGCTCCTGGCGCTCCTCATCACGAACGACCCCGCGCAGGCGGGCATCATCGGCGCCGCCGGACTCGTCGCCCGCGTGCTGCTCACGCTCGCCGGGGGCGTGCTCGCCGACCGCCACCGGCGCATCGTCCTCATGCTGCTCGGCTCCCTGCTGGGCATCGTCCTCGCGGGCGCCTTCACTCTGCTCGCGAGCGGCGACGCCCTCACCTTCACGTCACTGCTCGTGATCGACGTGCTGCTCGCCGCCCGCAGCGGCCTGTTCGACGTGGCCGGCGAGAGCGCGCTCAAGGAGATCGTGCCCGACGGGGCGATGGGCCGCGCCCAGGCCGCGAACCAGGGCAGGGACGCGGCGCTCCAGCTCGCCGGCGGCCCACTGGGCGGACTGCTCCTCGGCCTCGGCGGCTGGGTGGTCGGTGCGGTCATGACGCTGTGCCACGCCGTCGCCGCGGTGACCGCCTGGATGCTGCGCCGCCAGACGCGACGGGCGGGGATCGCCGACACCGGAGCCGAGGACGACGCGCCGGCGGACGAGCCGGCCCTGCGTCCCCACGCGGGGCGCGAGCTGCGGGAAGGCTTCACCTGGCTGCTCTCCCGCCGCGACCTCGGTGGCGTGATGATCATCCTCACCATCGTGAACCTCGGGTTCAACGCGGCCATCACGACCGTCGTCTACGCGCTGCAGCAGGCGGGGCACTCCGAGCTGCTGATCGGCACCCTGAGCGCGGTGATCGGCGCGGTCATGCTGGTCGGGGCCGTGCTGGCGCCGCTGCTCGTGCCGCGCGTCCCCGCGGGCATCCTCACGGTGGGCGGCCTCGCCGTGGTCGCGCTCGGCGCGGTCGCGCTCACCACGGTGCGCGAGCCCTGGGCGATCGCGGTGGTGCTCGGCGCGTCGGTCCTGCTGCTCCCCGCGCTGAACGCCGCCCTCCTCGGCTACTTCATGGTCGCGACACCCTCGCGGCTGCTCGGCCGCGCGAACAGTGCCATCGGGGTGCTCGCGATGGGGGCGATGCCCCTGGCCCCGCTGATCGCCGGGTTCGGGCTCTCCTGGCTCGGCCGCGAGGGCACGATCCTCGTGTGCGCCGGCCTGTGCCTGGTCGCGGCCGCGCTCGCGCTCGGCAATCGCGCGCTGCGTGCCCTCCCGGTCGAGGCGCGGTGGGCCGAGCACGCGGCCACCTTCGCGGCCGAGTAGCGCGAGGGCGGGCGGGAGTCAGGCGCCGATCAGTCGACTGACGGCCAAGCGGTTGAGCGACACGTGCTGCTCCGCCGCGTCGATCGCCAGCCGACGGTGCGCCTCCGGTGTGAGCCGAACCAGGAACTTGCCGGAGTAGGAGCGGTCGGAGATGGCCACGGGCGGCTCCTCCCCGTTCGCCGTCATGTCGTCGAGCACATCGGCGACGAGCTGTCGGATACCCCGGAACGCGTCGCCCTGGTCCTCCGACACCCAGGACAGCGAAGGCAACTCGGCAACCGTGCCGACATACGCGGCGTCCTCCGGGGACCATCGAACGCGGTATGCGTAGTGGTCAGGCTTCACTGTCGACATGTCCCGCTCCCTTCAGTCTGTCGATCGCCGCCAGGACCTGCCGGACCTGGTAGGCCTTCGCCGTTCCGTGATCGCTCTGGATGTTCACCCGCGGGTCTCCTGCCCAAGGCATTCGATACACGCGGTGGGAGGTGCCGCGCTGCCGCGGCTCTCCGAAGTGATGATCGCAAACCTTCACGAGGTCGGCGAATCGCACGCCTTTCGGTTGCGCCCGCATGCGTGCAACGAGGCCTTCCACAGATCCCATGATCGTGGATGGTATCAATAACGATACCATCCACGATCCGGCTGTGGAAAGCCCGCCCTCATGTATCACCGGACTCTTGCCGCGCTCCTGGTAGGTGTGATCACAATGGGCTTCATGATCGACGGTGCCTCCGGCGCCGCCCCCCTCGATCCTGCATCCGACGACGGCCGGGCACGGTGGGAACGTGCCGCTGACCTGTTCGGCGCATGGCGCGAAGGCGACGGCCGCGCGATGGATGAGCTCGTGCGACTGCTGTCGCCCGTGCTCTGGCACGTCGTCCGCGCCTACGGGCTCGAACGCACCCTCGCGGAAGACGTGGTGCAGACCACGTGGCTGCGGCTCGTCCGCGGTCACGGCTCGATCGCCGACCCGCGCGCCGTGTCGGCCTGGCTCACCACGACCGCCCGCCGCGAGGCGTGGAAGGCCGCGAAGGCCAACGGCCGCATCGACACGACCGAGGCCGACGACCTCGACACCCTCCTGCCCGAACAGGCCTCGGCCGAGGACCACGCGACGCTCGGCGACGAGAACCGCCGACTCTGGCTCGCCGTGCGCCGCCTGACCGAGCGGTGCCAGCGCCTGCTCCGCGTGATCGCCTTCGACGACCGCCCCGACTACGCCCGCCTCGCGACCGACCTCGGCATGCCCGTCGGCAGCATCGGGCCGACCCGCAGCCGGTGCCTCGCCAAGCTGCGCGACCTGCTCGACGCCCCGGCGCCGCACACCGGAGGGGGACGCTCATGAGCGATCACGACGACGCCCGCCTGTTCGCGCGCCTGCGCACCGTGTGGGACGAGATCGACCCGGTGCCGGCCGGACTGATCGACCGCATGGTCGCCGCGGTCGCCGCCGACGGGCTCAACCGCGAGTACGCGCTGCTGACCCTCGTGGAGGGGCAGCTCGGCGCCGTGCGGGGAGACGCCGACGCGCTCACGCTGCAGTTCAGCGACGGCACCACGAGCATCCTGCTGCACGTGACCACCACCGCGTCCGGACGGCGCCGCGTCGACGGCTGGGTCGACACCACCGCCGCGCGGATCGTGCTGGCCCAGGGCGACCGCACGCGCACCACGACGCCCGCGGAGACCGGACGCTTCCAGTTCGACGACGTCCCGCCCGGGCTCAGCCGCGTGCGGCTGACCACGCTCGACGGCGACGAGGAACGCACGCTGGAGACCCCGCAGTTCGAGCTGTGACGGCGGGCGAGGGAGCCCGCACGGAGAGGATGACCGATGGAGCAGCCCCAGGGATGGACGTGGCAGGACCGCGCGGAGGGATCGATCCGCCGCGGCACCGCTCTCGACCCGAGCACGGAACCCGTGGACGGCATCCGCGCCTTCCCCACCGCGTACCTGCCCGAACGCCTGCTGATCACGCGCACCGTCGGTGACCAGGAGGCATACGACCGCGAGGTGCGCACGCTGCGCGACGCCGCCGACACCTTCGGCTGGCGGCTCGAGATCGAATCGGCGGAGCGCGAGGTCGGCGGCGACGAGCTGGTACCGGGCGTCGCCGGGTTCCTGCGCGCGCGCCTGACCACGCCCGACGAGCCGGCCAGGGGCGAGTCGCCCGTGGCGCCGGACGCCTGGCGGGTGCTGCAGCGGGCACGGCGCCTGTCGCGGTCGACCATGCCGCGCACGAGCCTCGAGCACGTGCTGTCGATCGACCCCGTCGGCCTCAACCCCTTCACGCGCACGAACCCGTTCACACGCACCAACCCGTTCACCCGCACCAACCCCGTGCGCGGCGCCGGTGCGGGCACCGGCGGCAGCGACGACTACCTGGAGCCGGGCCGCGGGGCACGGCAGCCCGTCTCGTGGCTGGGGCCCGCGCCCGTGCGCGCTCCAGCGCCGAAGCGCGGACGACGCCCGGTCGTCGCGGTGCTCGACACGGGCTGCGGCGAGCACGCCTGGCTGCCGTCCGACATCGTCACGCGGCACATCGAGCTCGACGGCGTCCCGGTCGGGCTCACCGACGACGCCGACCCCGAACGCTACCCCGACCTGTACGGGCAGCTCGACGGCGAGATCGACGCGGTGGCCGGGCACGGCACGTTCATCTCGGGGATCGTGCGGCAGACCGCACCCGACGCCGACATCCTGTCGATCCGGGTGGCCGGCGCGCTCGGAGTGGTCGACGAGAGCACCCTGCTGGAGACCGTGGCGCAGGTGGTGGAGCTGCTGCGCCGGCACCGGGAGGACCCGAAGACGGGCTTCCCCATCGACGTGCTCAACCTGTCGCTCAGCTACTACCACGAGACCCCGACCGACGGGCTGTTCAGCCGCACGCTGTACGAGCTGCTGGCGAAGGCGCGCGAGCTCGGCTGCGTGGTCGTGTGCTCGGCCGGCAACGACGCGATCGACCGGCCGTCCTTCCCGGCGTCGCTGTGGCCGTGGCCGGGAGCCGACAACGGGCTGCCCGCCGACAAGGGCGCCCCGCACGTGGCCGTCGGCGCCCTCAACCCGTCGTCGCGCTCGGTCGCGCTGTTCTCCAACGTCGGGCCCTGGGTGCACGTGTACGCCCCGGGCGCGGCGGTCGTCAGCACCTCGCCCGCGTTCGTCGGCGGTGCCCAGGCGGCGACCAGGGCCGACATCGACGGACTGGTGCGTGAGACCCTCGACCCCGACGACTACCGGGGCGGCTTCGCGGTCTGGAGCGGCACGTCGTTCGCAGCGCCGTACCTCGCCGGTCGCATCGCGGCGGAGCTCGGGGCCGTCCCGGTGGCGGGCGCGACCCCGGCCGCGGCGGCGAAGGCCGTGTCCGCCGTGCTCGCCGAGCTCCCCGACCCGCACGACCGCGGCTGACCCGCACTCTTCCCCACCGGGGTCGCGGCACGGCATCCTGGACGGATGCCCCTGTCCGCGAGCGAGCTGCATCGACGCGGCGTCGACGCGGCGAACACGCGACGGTTCGCGCAGGCCCGCCGTGCCCTCGACGCCGCAGCCGCGCGCACCGACGACCCCGAGCTGCGCGCCCGGATCGACGGCACCCGCGCCTACGTGCTGACGCAGACCGGTGACCCCGCGGCCGCCGAGGAACTGTGCCGGGCGGCCCTCGCGCGCGCGGGACTGCAGCCCGAGACGGTGGCGCTGCTCGGCGGCCAGCTCGGCACCCTGCTCATGCACCGCGGACGACTGCCCGAGGCCGAGGCCGAGCTCTCCCGCGCCATCGACGCGCTCTCCGCCGCGGGGACCGAGAGCACCGAGCTCGCGAACTGCCTGATGAACCGCTCGGTCGTGCGCATGCAGCGCCACGAGCTCGACGCGTGCGTCGCCGACCTCCGCCGCGCCCTCGCCGTGTATCAGGCGCATGACGCCCGCGGCCCGGTCGCCGAGGCCACGCACAACCTGGGCTACGCGGCGCTGCTGGGCGGCGACCTCGTGGGCGCCCTCGCGCTCATGACCCGCTCCCGCCCCGCCCTGGCGGAGGTGAGCGACCTGGCCGCCGCGATCGCCGACCTCGACCGGGCAGAGGTGCTCCGCGACGCGGGCCTGACGACCGAGGCCGAGGTGCTGCTCGGGCGGGTGGCCGTGCAGTTCGGGGCGCAGCGCATGCGGCAGGCGCGCGGCGAGGCCGAGTTCCACCTGGCGCGGTCGCTGCTACGCCATGATCCCGCGCTCGCCGAGCGCGCGGCACGTCTGGCCGCCCGACGGTTCACCGCCCTCGCGACACCGGGGTGGACGGCGCGGGCCGAGGCCGTGCGACTGGAGGCACGGCAGCGCGCCCACCCCGACCGGGCGATCCCGGCCGAGGAGTTCGAGCGTGTCGCCCGTGACCTCGACCGCAGCGGATTCCGCACCGAGGCGACGGCGCTGCGCCTGGCCGCACGGCGCGACGGAGCTGGGCGGCTGCCCCGCATCGCCGCGTCCGCCCCCACGCCCCTGCGGCTGCGCGTCCACGAGGTGCGGGCAGCGAGGGCCCTGCACCGAGGCCGTGACCGGGCGGCGCTGCGGGCCGCGGGCGAGGGCCTCGACCTGCTGTCGTCGTGGCAGCAGTCGTTCGGCGCGCTCGACCTGCAGGCCTCGGTCGCGATGCACGCGAGCGACCTCGTGTTCACCGGGCTCACGGCGGCGGCGCGCCTCGGCGACCCGGAGACCCTGTTCGAGTGGTCGGAGCGGGCGCGTCACCTCAGCCAGCAGGTCGCGCCGGTGCGGCCCCCGCACGACGCGGACCTGGCGGCGGACCTGGCGGAGCTGCGGATGCTGCGGGCAGAGCTCGCGGGTGCCGACTGGACGACCGACGCGCGGGTGCGGATGCTGCGCGACCGGGTGCGCGAGAGACAGTGGACGGCGACCGGCTCCGGCGCCGCGCGCGAGCGGCTCGGCCTGGCGGCGGCGTCTGCACTCCTCCCGCGCGACACCGCGGTGTTCTCCTACGTCTTCACCGGCTCCGAGCTGCACGCCGTGGCGGTGACCGAGGGCCGGGCGCGCATCGTGGAGCTGGACTGGCCGCGGGTGCGGGCGGCGCTCGACGGGCTGCGGGCCGACCTCGACATGGCCGCTCTCACCCGCGGCGGTGCGATGGGTGCGGTCACGCAGCGGTCCCTCGTCGCGCGGCTGGAGCTGCTCGACGCGGGGCTGCTCGCACCGCTGCGGCGGGCCGTGCCGCGGGCGTCGCGCGTGGCGATCACGGTGCCCGGCATCCTCGGGGGCGTGCCGTGGGCCATGCTGCCCGGCATGCGCGGGTTGCCGTTCACGCTCCTCACGTCGGTGTCGCGGTGGCTCGGAGACGACCGGGCACCGCGCGCCGCGTCGCCCGTCGTGGGCTTCGCCGCCGGTCCTCGCGTGCGCCGCGCGGGCGAGGAGGTGCAGCGTGCGGCCTCGGCCTGGACGGACCGTGCCTCGACGCGCGTGTACGAGGGTGCGGAGGCGACCGTGGGTGCGGTGACGTCCCTCGCGGGCGACGCGGAGCTGCTGCACATCGCGGCGCACGGACGGCACGCGGTCGACAACCCCCTGTTCTCCG
Source organism: Microbacterium sp. PF5 (assembly GCF_004794315.1). Classification (NCBI taxonomy): domain Bacteria; kingdom Bacillati; phylum Actinomycetota; class Actinomycetes; order Micrococcales; family Microbacteriaceae; genus Microbacterium; species Microbacterium sp. PF5. Next base: position 35,890 of record NZ_SSDQ01000124.1, read on the forward strand.
GGTTCGAGCTGAGCGACGGCACGCTGTTCGGCTACGACGTGGACCTGATCCCGCGGGCGCCGCGCACCGTCATCCTGTCGGCGTGTGAGCTGGGGCGCTCGTCGGTGCGCTGGGGGGAGGAGGCGCTGGGCATGACGCGGGTGTGGTTGCACGCGGGCACCGAGTGCGTGATCGCGGCACCCGTCGCGGTGCCCGACGACGATGCGTGCGAGCTGCTGGCGGCCGTGCACGCCGGGCTCACCGAGGGCGCTGCACCGGCGGACGCCCTGGCCTCCGCGGCCGTCACGACGGGCGTGATCGCGCCGTTCCAGTGCCACGGCGACGGATTCTGACCTTTTTCTCCAATCGGTGTATCAGAACCGCAGGCGGTGACTCCTGTTCTTCGGAAGGTGTCGCAGGCGAAGGGCCTCGAAGGAGGAGGCGCGAGGGAGGCGCCGTCGGATCTGGGGAAACAGCGCACTGGGGAGCGCGCACGACAGGGACACCAACTGCTCTGGGGAGCCGCGGATGCAGCCGCGACACCTCACAGGGCCTCGGCGATCTGGGGACGCCGGGGCCCTTGGGGCCCCCGCTGCGCGGACTCAGGCGAGGAGCACCGTCACAGGTCGAGGAAGTCTCCCAGCCACAGCCGGACGGAGGCGAGACAGTCCGCGGACACCCTCCCCGCGACGCCCGTGATCCGTTCCCGCGTGAGCGTGCGCGGCTGCTCGGTCATGACCCAGGACGGACGGTCCAGTCCGCTCGGCCCGTCGATGCGGATGTGATTGGGCCACCCACGGTCGGTCGTGGTGATCGGCAAGCCGATCACCAGGGTGGTGACGGCGTCCAGATACCCGGCGGAGGCGACGAGGAGGACGGGTCGGTGTCCGCCCTGTTCGCGGCCGCGCACCGGTTCCAACGACACCCAGACGATCACTCCGGGGGCGAGGTCAGGGTCTGCCATCAGGAGGCGTCTGCCGATTCGACCCGCTCCCACGCCGCCGTCTCGGCCGCATGCGAAGCGGCGTCCTCGGGAGAGGAGAGGGCGACCGCCGTGCGCAGCGACTCGAGGCGTCGGCGGCGATCCTCGGCGTCGGCGAGATGGGCGAGGTGAGCGCCCAGTGTCAGCCCGTCGCGAGCCGCCTGATCCTTCAGCCGATCGCGGAGCTCGTCACTCACCTTGATCGTCGTGGTCATACTTTCAGTATACCGAGCCCCCGCTGCGCGGGCTCAGGCGAGGAGCACGACGTACCCGGCGGTGCGCAGCGCCTCGACCAGCGCGGGCTCGGCCCCGCGGTCGGTGATGACGGTGTGGAACAGCTCGGGTCCGCCCACCGCGGAGAACGCCTCGACGCCGAGCTTGCTGCCGTCGGTCACCACGACCGCGCGCCGGGCACGCTCGGCCATCATGCGGTTCACGGCGGCCTCGCGCTCGTCCTGCGTGGTGGCACCCGCCGCGGCGTCCATGCCGTTCACGCCCAGGAACGCGATGTCGAGCCGCACCCCGCGCAGCAGCTGTTCCACGAACGGCCCCACGAGCTCGTACGTGCGGGAGTGGATGACGCCGCCGGTGACCACGACCTTGATGTCGGGCCGCGTGGCGAGCTGTGCCGCGATGTTGACCGCGTTCGTGACGACCGTGACCCCGCCGTCGGCGGCCAGGTCCTCCCTGGCGGCGAGGGCGGCCGCGATCGCGGTCGTCGTGGTGCCCCCGGAGAGACCCACCACCATGCCGGGCGACACCAGGTCGGCCGCGGCCTGGGCGATGCTCGCCTTCTCGTGCGTGCGCAGGTGGCTCTTGTAGCGGATGGGCAGCTCGTAGGCGACCGTCTGCGCCACCGCACCGCCGTGCGTGCGCGTGAGCAGGCGCTGCTCGGCCAGGGTGTCGAGGTCGCGGCGGGTGGTGGCCGGCGAGGCGCCGAACCGGTCGACGAGCTCGTCCACCGTGACCTCACCGCTGGCGGCGAGCAGGTCGAGGATCGCGTTCAGCCGTGCCGCCCGCTTCACCGCGTGCTCCCGGAGGAGTGCTGCGGCGGGAACCCGTGACCTCCGTGGTGACGGCCGACCGCGAGCGCCTGCGGCCCTGTCGCCGCCACGCTCATCCCGCGGCCGCCGTGTCGGTCTGCAGCGCGAACAGCCGCAGCATCCGCGCCGCCTCCTGCGCCAGCGCGTCGCGGGCGGGTGCGAGGTACTTCCGGGAGTCGACCAGCCGCTCGTCGCGGTCCAGCACATCGCGCACGGCCCGCGTGAAGAAGCCGTTCAGATGGGTCGAGACGTTGATCTTGGTCATGCCCGCCCGCACCGCGTCGGCGATCACGGCGTCGGCCACCCCGGACGAGCCGTGCAGCACGAGGGGCACGTCCGGGGT
>NZ_SSDQ01000125.1:0-9118 GCF_004794315.1 Microbacterium sp. PF5
CGCCGGTGCCCGCCGCCCCCGCCGAGCTCGTGCTCGTGGGCATCACGGTGCTGCGGCGGGAGCGCGAGCGGCGGGCCCTGGAGAACGCAGACCGCCGCGCCGAGCGGCTGACGGGTCGCCGCGTTGGCGTCTGACCTCGCCTCTCCGCCGCGCTCAGTAGCGGTAGTGGTCGAGCTTGTACGGCCCCTCGACCGGCACCCCGATGTACGCCGCCTGGCTCTCGGTGAGCGTGGTGAGCCGCACGCCCAGCGCGTCCAGGTGCAGACGCGCGACCTTCTCGTCGAGTGCCTTGGGCAGCACGTGAACCCCGACCGGGTACGCCGCCGCGTTCGTGAACAGCTCGAGCTGGGCGAGGACCTGGTTCGTGAACGACGCGCTCATCACGAACGACGGGTGCCCGGTCGCGTTCCCGAGGTTCATCAGCCGGCCCTCGCTGAGCACGAGCACGCTGCGACCGCTCGGCAGGCGCCACTCGTGCACCTGCGGCTTGATCTCGACCTTCTCCGCACCGTCGAGCGCCTCCAGCCCCGCCATGTCGATCTCGTTGTCGAAGTGGCCGACGTTCGCGACGATCGCGAGGTGCTTGAGTGCCAGCAGGTGCTCCACCGTCACCACGTCGCGGTTGCCGGTCCCGGTCACGACGATGTCGACCCCGCCGGCCACGTCGATCAGACGCGCCACCTCGAAGCCGTCCATCGCGGCCTGCAGCGCGCAGATGGGGTCGACCTCGCTCACGATGACCCGGGCGCCCTGACCGCGCAGCGCCTCGGCCGCTCCCTTGCCCACGTCGCCGTAGCCGCACACGAACGCGACCTTGCCGCCGATCAGCACGTCGGTCGCCCGGTTCAGCCCGTCGGGCAGTGAGTGACGGATGCCGTACTTGTTGTCGAATTTGCTCTTCGTGACCGCGTCGTTGACGTTGATGGCCGGGAACAGCAGATCTCCCGACGCCGCGAGCTCGTACAGGCGGTGCACGCCCGTGGTGGTCTCCTCGGTGACGCCGATCAGCCCCGCGGCGACCCGCGTCCAGCGGTCGGGCGACGCCGTGAGGGTCCGACGGAGCAGGTCGAGGATCACACGGTACTCGTGCGGGTCGCCCTCGGCGGCATCGGGGACGACGCCCGCCCGCTCGAACTCGACGCCCTTGTGCACCAGCAGCGTGGCGTCGCCGCCGTCGTCGAGGATGAGGTTCGGGCCGTCGACGTCCGACGACGACCAGTCGAAGATCCGCTCGGTGCACGCCCAGTACTCCTCGAGCGTCTCGCCCTTCCACGCGAACACGGGCACACCGGCGGGCGCGTCCACCGTGCCGTGCGGGCCGACCACGACCGCCGCGGCCGCCTCGTCCTGCGTGGAGAAGATGTTGCAGCTGGCCCAGCGCACCTCGGCGCCGAGCGCCACGAGCGTCTCGATCAGCACGGCCGTCTGCACGGTCATATGCAGCGACCCCGCGATGCGCGCGCCCCTGAGCGGCTGCGCCGCGCCGAACTCCGCGCGCAGGGCCATGAGCCCTGGCATCTCGTTCTCGGCGAGCCGCAGCTGGTGCCGTCCGGCGTCGGCGAGGGACAGATCGGCGATGCGGTACTCGAGCTCAGGCATGGGCCCATTGTTCCATCAGGTCGCGGACGCACCGCCCGTGTGTCAGAACCGGATGGCGTCGATCACCTTGACCCGCAGCGCCACGAGCGCGGGGATGAAGCCCGACACCGCGCCGACCACGACCGAGGCGACGAGACCGACCAGCGCCGCCCGCATGGGGAACGGCGGGATGTCCTGGATACCGGGGAACATCGAGCCGATCAGCCACTCGGAGCGCAGCACCGCCACCACGATCGCGATGCCGATCGCCCCCGCCACGGTCGTCGCCACCAGACTCTCCAGGAACACCGCGAAGAACACCCGGCCGGAACTCGCGCCGAAGGCCCGTCGCACCCCGATCTCCCGCACCCGCTGGCGCATCGCGACGAGCTGGATGTTGATCAGGCTGAGCGCACCGAGCGCGAGGATCAGCGACGCGATGCCGCCCGTGACCATCTCGAACGTGGCCTGAGCGTCGGCGGTGCCGGGTTGCGCCGCCCAGTCCGAGCGGCTCACCGACACCGTCTGCCCCTCCGGCAGCCCGGCGCGGAGGTCCATCGCGAGCACCGGCGCGATCGCGTCGACCTCGTCGGGGCCGAGCCACACCTCGTACTGGGTGAACGTCTCCTCCGGCAGCGCGTCGACGCGGTCACGGTAGGCGTCGTACAGCAGGTCCAGACGGAGCTCCTCGTCGCCGAAGCCCTGCCGCGGAACGACCCCGACCACCTGGTAGGTGCCGCCGGCGTCTCCGGTGACGGTGATCGTGGGGTGCTGGGCGACCGGGACCCGCCCGATGCGCTCCCACAGCGGCTCGCTGATGACCACCGCCGGCGCGAGCGCCTCGAGGTCGCCGTCGTGCAGCCACCGGCCCTCGAGCAGCTTCTCCCGGTGGATCTGCGAGTACGCAGGGTCGACCAGCCGGGTGTTCACCGGGGTCACGCCGTCGGGCAGCGCCACGCCGAGCGAGAGGCCCTGGGCGATCCGGGCGGTGTGACTGAAGCCGAAGCGTTCCGAGGCCCTGCGGAAGCGCTCGTCCACCTCGTCCGCGTCGACCGGGGTGCCGTCGTCGGCCGACACCGCCACGACCACGGTGGCCGCACGGCCGCCCCAGCGGTCCGACTGCTCCTCCTGGAACTGGCGCTGGTACTCCGAGATCGCCACGACCGCCGTGAGCGCGCCCACCGACACGGCGATGCCGATGAGGCTGAGCAGCACACGGAGCTTGTGCACCCGGATCTCGGCCCAGGCGTCGGAGAGCGCTCCGAGGAACCCGGTCACGACGCGACCTCCGCGGCTCCGGGCACCGAGGCGGCGAGCGTGGACGCCTCGAACGCCTTCGTGAGGTCGGCCGGCTCCAGCCGCCCGGCGTCCAGGCGGTAGTGGCGGCGCGCGCGGGCCGCGACGTGCAGGTCGTGCGTGATCGTGACGAGGGCGGCGTCGGTCTCGGTCGCGACCTCGTCGAGCAGGGCCATCACGGTCGCGCCGGTGTCGATGTCGAGGGCGCCGGTCGGCTCGTCGGCGAGGATCAGCACCGGGCGGCGTACGAGCGCGCGGGCGATCGCGACGCGCTGCTGCTCACCTCCGGAGAGCCGGTCGGCGACCTGGTCGACGCGGTGCCCGAGTCCGACGCGCTCCAGCATGTCGGCGGCGATGCGGCGGCGGTCCCAGAACAGCCGTCCGCGCGCGTGGCCGAGCGGCATCATGACGTTGTCCAGCGCGGTGCGACCGGGCAGCAGGTTGAACTGCTGGAACACGAAGCCCACGTTCTCACCCCGGAGACGGTCGAGGCGACCGGACCGCATCCGGCGGACCTCCCGCCCCTCGAACGACACCGTCCCCGACGTGGGGGCATCGAGCATGCCGAGGATGTTGAGCAGCGTCGACTTGCCCGAACCCGACCGCCCCACGATCGACACGTGGTCGCCCGCGCCGACCTCGAGGTCGACGCTGCGGAGGATCTCCAGGCGCGAGTCGTCGGGCAGGAGGACGCTCTTGGCGACGCCCTCCAGCGCGACCAGCGTCACCAGCTCATCCCGCTGTCGCACTGCTCGACGCCCGGGGAGATCTCGTAGCAGAACTCCTCGACGGGTGCGACGAAGCCCGGCACGAACTGGCGGATGCTGTCGCCCTCCGCGAGCCCGTCGGTCACCTCCACCATCGAGCCGTCGTTGACGCCGAGGGCGACCTCGCGCTCCTCCGGCTCGCCGCCGTCGCCCGCGTCGACCCACACCTTTCCGGTGCCCGCGCCGCCCTGCACCGCCGTGACCGGGATCACCAGCGCATCGTCGACCTGCCCGAGCGCGAGATCCATCGTGGCGGGCAGGCCGGCGAACACGGTCTGATCGGCGGGAATCGCGCAGCGCACGCTCGCGGTGCCCTCCTCGCTCACCTGCACCCGCACGCCCGTGCACGGGAACGGGGCGGGGCCGCCCGTGATGGTCACCGTGGCCTCGGTCGGCGCGTTGACGAGCCGGTACAGCTGCACGGGCTCCACGGTCGCCTGCAGGTGGTAACGGGCCGGGGAGAGCGTGTACGTCTCCGTGCCCACCGTGGTGGCCTGGCCCTTCACGATCGCGAGCTCCGACACGTCGCCGGCCTCGGGCGCCAGCACGTCGATGTCCTTGCGCGGGTCGTCCTGGCGCACGGTGAACAGCTTCTGCCCGGCCGCGACGCTCGCACCGTCGGCCACGTGCACCGCCGTGACCGTGCCGTTGAGCTCGCTGCGCACCGGATAGCTCTCGTCGCGCGCGACCGTGCCGTCCAGGCTGAGCGCGTTGACGACGGCCCCTCGCTCGACTGCGACGACCGGATCGGTGATGCCCGCCTCGGGGCTCACGATCGCCTCAGACCGGTCGGGGAAGAAGGCGATCTTCACGAGTGCGGCGGCGCAGGCGCCGAAGATGACCACGAGCAGCAGGGGCAGGACCCAGCGACGCCAGACGAGCACGGTAGCCTTTCCGGCCGCGCCGCCGTGACACCGCCGCCGTCAGAGTACCCAGGAATCGGCAGGGGCCACGGTGCCTCCGCCCGCGTGTCGGATCAGGCGCGCAGGGCCTCGTGGCGGATCACGAGCCAGCCCGCCGGCACCGAGAGCCGGTCGGCGTGCGGGGCGCACAGGTCGTGCGCCTGCGGGTCGTTCGCCGTTCCGAGCGGTCCGAGAGCGGCCATCTGGTCGCCGTAGTCGTAGGTGAGGGTGGCCACGGCCTCACGCGCGCAGCCGACCTTCGAGCAGAGTCGTCCGTCCATCCCCTTCACGCTACGACCCCCGTCGCGAGCGGAGCGGATGCCGCGCCGAGCGCGCGCGCAGCGCCTAGACTTTCGGCATGCCCCGTCGTCGCGCCCACGCCCCCACCGCCCGACGCGGCGCGAGGCACGGACGCCACGGACGACTCGGGCGCAGCGAGGTCGTCCGCCCGCCGCTCGCACCGCTCGACGGGCGGCTCGACCGGTTCGACCTCACGGTGGGCACTGCGGTGGAGTTCCTCCGCGGCACCTGGCCCGAGCTGCAGGAGGTGCGCTTCGAGATCGGGGCGCTGCCCGCGGCCGAGGGCGACGGGGAGGTGCCGCGCTGGCACCTGGACCGCGAGGGGCGGCGGATCGTGCTGTTCCGCATCCCGATCGAGCGGCTGCTCCCTCCGGGACACGACGACGCCGCGCACCGCCGCATGGCGATCGAGAGCGCGGTGTTCCGGGCCGCCGCCGAGTACGTCGGCCGCGAGCCCTGGGACCTCGGCCACGACCACTGACTGCGCGCCCCGTCCCGGGGTCAGGGGTAGACCGTGATCGACTTCTCCACGCCGGACGACGGCGGCACCGGCAGCACGCCGAGCGCACCGGCCGCGGTCAGGGTCACCGCGGCGTGCACGGGTCCGGTGGTGCGCAGCAGATAGGTCGTCCGCGCGGTCACGTCGATACCGCGGGTCTGCCCCGCCGGCACCGACACCTCCTGCGGCTGACCGCCGTCGATCGGCTCGACCGTGACGGTCGCGTCCTCGTCGCCCGTGTTGGCGAGCTGCAGCCGCGGGGCGGGACCGGCGGGCACGGCGACCGCGGCCTGGTCGTCGAGCTGGGCGGCCGGAGTCACCCACGCGAAGTCGGTGTCGCGTCCGAAGCCGTCCTGCTGGCGGACGGCGGCGACGACCGGGGCCTCCGCCTCGATCTCCACGGTGTAGCGTCCCGGCTCGAGCCCGCTGAGCGCGACCTGCGCGGGGACGTCGGGGTCGAGCGGGACGGAGAACTCGTCCGTCGTCGGCGAGGAGCCCTCGCTGTGCACCGTGACCTTCGCCATGGCGTCGGCGCCGGGTGCCAGCAACCGCAGCACGGTCATGTCGGCCTCGTCGCCGTCGGACGTGAACGTCTGGACCCCCGTGATGACCACGTTCTGCTGCGCGCCGGCCACGGCCTCCTGCAGGTCGATGCCGGCGGGGTCGAGCACGCGCACGAGCGACGACTGCAGGACGGCGCGCACCGGAGCCCCGACCGCGCTCACCTTGACGACCGGCGCCTCGTTGCCGGCGGCGATCGACGTCAGCGGAAGGGCGGTCTGCGTGCGCGCCGGGATGATGACGGTACGGCCGCCGCGCGTCTCGCCGTACACGGTGAGGGTGACGGTGGACGGCACCTCGGCCGCGTTGGTGAGGATGACGATGTCCTCGGTGCCGGTGCCCACCGCACCGCCGACGAGCCAGGACTCCAGGCGCGGCACCGTGCACGGGGTGGCCGCGAAGCCCCCGAGGTCGTCCGCGGCGAGGGTGAACGACTCGGCGCCCGCGATCAGCGGAGCCGTGCGGCCCTCCACGGCGCCGGTGAGCACGGAGACCTCGTCGCCGTCGGCGAGGTCGGGCGTCGCCACGCCCGACGAGGCCGGGTCTCCCGACGTGCCGCCGGTGGTGAGCGTGGGGGCTGCGGCCGCTGTCATGTCGAGCGGTGCGGACGAGTCGCGTCCGAGCGCCCGGAAGTCGCCGTTGCAGACCAGCACGCTGTCCCCGGGCAGCGGAGTGACCTGCTCCTGCGCCGGTTCGTGCGCCACGGTGGGCCAGGGCGCGTGCACGGCCGCGACGACCCCGATCACGCAGGCGGCGGCCACGGCCACGCCCGTCACGACGCGGGCGCTGGTCGCGGCGACCCGGAATGCGCGGTTGCCGCTCATCGGCGCTCCTCCTCGGGCTGCGGTGCGGGGGTGTCGTCGTCCGATTCCGCGGCGTCCGCGGGCTCGACCTCGGCCTCGGGAACCGGTTCGGCGATGGGCGCCAGGGCCTCGTCCGTCAGAGCCGGTTCGTCCTGCGGATCCTCGACCGCGCCGACGGGCGGGTCCTCCACGACCGCGGCCGGGAGATCTTCGGCGTGGCGCGGCAGCACCATCGGCTCCTCCGGCGCCCGCCCGACGATGCGCGACTGCGCCCTGGCGGCACGCCGCGACGCCCTGGTCGGGATGGACAGCAGCAGCGCGGCCAGCACCACGAGCAGCTGCAGGGTGATCACGAGCCGCGCCGTGCCCTCCTGCGCCGCGGTGAGCGACGCCGGTGCCGCGGCCTCGCCCTCGAGCCGCCACAGCACTCCGCGCTCGGTGGTGCCCGCGTGGACGAGACCCGGGCGCTGGTCGATCGCGGCGATCGAGGCCGTGCGCAGCGCACGGGCCCGGTCGCCCTCGCCCGCGACCTGGGCGATCAGCACGTAGCTGATGCCCTCCGCGGCGAGTTCGGCCGGTGCATCGAAGTCGCGGGCGGAGATCAGGTCGACCGCGAGCGTGCCGGTGTCGGTGCCCTGGGGCTCGACGGCGGTCGAGAGCATGGTGGTCTGGGCCCCGAGGGTCTCGCTGGCTCCGCGGACCACCTCGACCGCGAGTCCGCCGTCGTTCTGCGGGGTGAGGATGAGCGTCGAGATCGCGCGGTCGCCCGCCGCCTGCGCGGCCACGTAGGCGGGCAGCGTCGACTCCGGCCCGTTGGTGAGCACGGATCGATCGGTGTGGAACGCGGTGAGGGCGGGCAGGGCACACACCAGGAGGGCGGCCGCCGTGACGGTGGTCGCCACGGTGCGCAGCCGCGGCAGCGGGAGCGCCGTGTCGAGCGTGACGGTCGCCGCGCCGAGCACTCCGATCCACGCGAGGCTCAGCCCGGTGCCCGGCCAGATCGGTACGGGGGTGCCCTGCGCGAACGAGACGCTGACGCCGACCGCGAGGAAGGCCGTCGCGACACCGGCGACGGCGACCACCAGCAGCGTGATGCCCGCGCGCCACCGCGGTGAGACGGCCGAGGCGAGGGCGAGCAGCGCGAGCGGTGCGCACAGGAGGGCCGCCCACGTGCCGAGACCGCCGGGCGCGACGGTCGCCCAGCCCGCGAGGTCGGTCGTCGGGAAGCCGAGGGCGATCGCGAGGCGGCCGACCGCGTCTGCTCCGGCCTGCGGTCCCGCCCACGTGAGTCCCGGGTCGGCGAGCAGTGCCAGGGGCGTGCCGTGCAGAAGCTGCCAGGAGATCAACGGCCCGAACAGCACGGCCGTGGGCAGCGGGAGCCACAGCAGACGACCGGCGCCGCGGAACTGAGCCGTGCCGATCACGATGCCCAGCGTCACGAGCCACAGCAGAGCGAGCGCGGGGGCGAGCGAGGGCGCACAGGCGAGCACCGCGGCCAGCAGCAGCGAGGCGCTGCCCGCGGCACCCCACGAGCGGTGCGCGACGACCGCGGAGTGGAACAGCCACGGCAGCAGGAGGTGGGCGAGCACCGCGGCGGGGCGGCCGTCGACGAGCGCGGTGAGGAACGTGGGTGCCAGCGCCCAGGCGATCCCGGCGAAGATCCGCAGTCCGGCGCGATCGGTCACACGGGTCGCGGCGAACCACCCGCCGAGCACCGCCAGGGGCAGCGCCAGGATCCACAGCAGCACGAGAGTGAACGAGGGGCCGGCCGGCCACAGCGAGCCGAGCACCGCGACCACGGCGGCGAAGGGATCGGCGGGGCCGACCACGTCCAGGCCCAGTCCGCGGGTGCCCCAGGCCGCGTCGCCCCACAGCGCCGCGACGGTCTGGCGCAGCGGCAGCAGGCCACCGCCCCCGATGGTCGGCCAGGCGAGCAGCGTGGTGAAGGAGGCGATGCCCACGACCAGGGCGGCCAGCACGACCCATGCGCCGCCGCCGGAGAAGAAGCGCAGCTCGCTCACCGCGCCGTGCTCGCTGCCGTGCCCGTCGTCGAGCCGTCGGCGCAGTTGCGCCGAGGTCACCCGGAGCGGGGCGATGCTGGCCCAGGAGGACGTGCGGAAGGCCCGGATGCGTGCGCGCGAGCGGGCGACGGCACCGAATCGCAGCATCGCGGCCAGCGCGGCGCCCCACTCGGGCAGCACGGCCTCGGGTCGCTTGCCGATCAGGTGCGTGATCGACCGCCACAGCGCGAGCGGCAGCAGCGACAGCCAGTGCAGCGGCACGGCCGGAAGGGGCGCATAGGCCAGACGGCGGTGCAGCTGCGCGAGGCGCGTGACGTACGCGCGGCGGGAGCGCCCGGAGGGCAGGCCGGCAGGGCCGTCCGGCGCGGCGGAGACCCGGGCGCTCGGCGCG
>NZ_SSDQ01000126.1:0-12759 GCF_004794315.1 Microbacterium sp. PF5
CGGCCACGCGTGCCCCGGAGGCGTCGGCGGCGGACGATCCCGCCGAGGCGCCGGAGTCGCGCGACCCCGATCCCGCCTGAGCCGGATCGCGGCGGACGGCGACTGCGCGGAGCCGCGGGCGTCGTCAGCGCGGCAGCTGCGCCGCGAGTCGGGCGTCCGTGGTGATCTCGCGGCGCGTCCAGGCGAACAGGTGCCGGGAGTCGAACGTGCGCGAGCACCGGGCGCACGAGGTGGCCCGCGTCGGGCGGCGGTGGCGATAGGTCACGTGCCCCGCGGGGCAGTGCCCCACCCACGGCGCCAGCTCGACCGCGGTCTCGCCGTGGTGGGTGGTGCCGCCGACGTAGCCGAGGTCGGCGGCGACGCGTTTCCACGCGGGGCCGTGCGCCGCCGCGTGACCCGCGAGCGCATGGGCCACCTCGTGCAGCAGGACCTGGTGGATCTCGTCGTCCTCGAAGCGGGCGGCGAGGTAGCGCGATACCGTGATGCGCTTGTTCGTGTAGTCGCACTGCCCGGCACGGCGCTTGGCATGGTCGAAGTCGAACGTCCAGCTGTCGTCGAGGTGCAGCCGGATCAGTGCCTCGCCCCAGACGCGCACTCGGGTCAGTTCCGCCATGGGCTCAGGGTAATCCACGGCGGGGACATCGGGGTGCTGCGGCTCAGCCCGCGATGAGCTGCGACGGTCGGTGCCGTTCGGCGGCCTCGATCGCCAGCAGCACGGTCTCCAGCTCGCTGTCCGCCGCGCCCGACTCGCGCCGCAGGAACAGCGACTGCTTGAAGCTCTCCCGCGCGGTGTCGAAGTCGCCGGCCTCGTAGGCGTTCTTGCCATGGTGCTGGTAGGCGAACGCGGCGATCGACAGCCAGCGCTGCCCCTCGGCCTCGGAGGCGCACGTGGCCAGCTCCTGCTCGGCGGCCGCATGGGCGCCGCGGTACTGCAGGATCGTGGCGTGCAGCACGCGGGCGCGCAGCACGTCCCGGCGGGTTCCGGCCATCCGCGCCTGGCGCACGGTCTCCTCGGCGAGTACGAGCGCCTCGTCGAGACGGTCGAGCACCTTCAGCAGCCACACGCGCTCGAGCAGTGCGGGCAGGGAGCGCTGCTCCTCGATCTCGGTCAGGCGGGCAGCGCACTCGTCGAGATCGACCAGTTCGCGGAGGGTCTCCCGGTCGTAACCCCGGATCAAACTCATTGCTCTCCTTCTGATGCGTCCCCGCCGCGTCCCCGTCCAGTGTGCCTGGCGTCTGCGCGGTCTCGAAGGCGGCGCGCCCTGGTCAGCGCAGGAACAGCGATGCGTCAGGGCGGGGCGACGCGACGGCGTCCGCGTCCGTCACGACGCGAGCTCCCTGGAGGAACGCCTCCGCCTCCGCGCCCTGGGCGATCTTGGCGGGGTGGGGTCCGGCCGCGAGCAGTCGCGGCAGCCACTCGGTGGGCAGCGGCGCGGCGGATGCCGCGAGCACGAGGTTGCCGAATCGCCGTCCCTTGAGCACCTGCGTGTCGGCGAGGATGCCGAGCTCGGGCAGCACGGCGGCGATGGTCGCGGCCTGGCGCCGGGCGAACGCGAGCCCCGGTCCGTCCGCGACGTTCACCAGCAGCACGCCACCGGGGGCGAGCAGCCCGGAGAGCTCGCGGTAGAACTCGACGCTCGTGAGATGGGCGGGCGTCTGCGCGCCGGAGTACACGTCCGACACCACGAGGTCGCAGGCGTGGTGCAGTGCGGCGGGCAGGCGCCCCACACCCTCCCGTGCGTCGCCGATGCGCAGCCGGATGGCCGCGCCCTTCGGGAGGGGGAGGTGCTCCCGGACGAGCTGCACGAGCGGTGCCTCCAGCTCGATCACCTGCTGGCGCGAGCCGGGTCGCGTGGCCTCGATGTAGCGGGGGATCGTGAGCGCGCCGGCACCGAGGTGCACGGCGGTGAGCGGACCGGCGGGCAGCTGGTCGATCACGGCGCCCATCCGCACGATGTACTCGAAGTGCAGGTGGGTCGGGTCGTCGAGGTCGACGTGCGACTGCGGGGTGTCGTCGACGATGAGCTCGAAGCCGCTCGTGAACTCGGAGGGGACGATGCGGGCGATGCCGCCGTGATCGAGCCGGGTCTGCGGGTGCTCGGTGTCTCGCGCGCGCGTCCGGCCCATGCTCCGAGCCTACGCGCTGCGGCGGGCGCTCAGCGCTGGTTGCCGACCGCGCACGTCTCCTGCTCGAGCGTCTGACCGGAGACGTCCGGGGGCAGGGTGGCCCGCGCGTCGGGCGTCTCGCCCGGCGCGGGGGTCGCGGCGGTGCCGTCGGTCTCGCCCGGCGCCGGTGTCACGAGCTCCACGCCGCGGCGGGTCGCCACGTCGCCGGTCAGCTGCAGCGGCTGTCCGGACTTGATGGCCGCCCACAGCTGTTCGGCCGCGGCCTCGTTGGGCACCACGCGGTCGTCGTCGTCGGGGTCGACGACGTTGGGGTACTGCACGAAGACGAAGTCGCTGAACTTCACGTCCTTCAGGGCGAGCGCGAGCTGCGCGAGCCGGAGCGGGTCGTTGAGCGATTCGCTGGGGTCGATGTTGTCGGCCACGGCGTTCGCGATGCGCAGCACCTTCGGCACATCGGTGAGCGTCTCCTCGCTGAGCACCTTCTTCGCGAGGCGCGACATGTACTGCTGCTGGTTGGAGATGCGTGCCAGGTCGCTCTCGTCGCCCACGCCGTGCCTGGTGCGGATGAACTGCAGTGCCTCGACGCCCGACACGGTGCGCATGCCCGCCGGCCAGTCGATGCCCGTGTGCCGGTCGCGGATGCCCTCTCCCGCAATGCACACCTCGACGCCGCCGATCGCGTCGGTCACGGCCATCACGCCGTCGAAGCTGATGGCGGCGGCGAACTCGATCGGGATGTCGCCGAGCGTGCTGACGGTCTTCGCGACGCACGAGAGCCCGGCGTGCTCGAACAGGGAGTTCATGCGCGCCTTCTGCATGGCCGACGCGACGGAGCCGTCGGGCCGGGTGCACTCCGGCACCTCGACGCCGAGGTCGCGGGGGAGCGAGACGACCGTGACGTTGCGGGGCTCGGCCGAGACGTGCACGAGGAGGGTGACGTCGTTGCGGCGGAGTCCGTCGGCCTCTTCGCACCGCTCCGCGAACAGCGCGGTCGCGCGCTCTCCGCACTCGTCCGTCCCGGCGATCAGGATGCTGAAGGACTTGTCGGCGGGGTAGGCGCCGATGGTGGGCGGGTCGACCTCGGGGGCTCCCTCCAGCACCACGGCGTCGTCGCCGATGCGGGCGAACAGGTCGACGATCAGGAACGTGCCGACGCCGATGACGGAGACCAGCACGACGGCGAGGGAGATGCCGAGGAGCCGGAAGACCCGTCCGGCGGTGCTGCGCGTGCGCTGCGGGGCGTGGCGGGCGATGGTCGGGCGATCGGCGTCGTGTCCGCGGCGTGGCATAGGCGCGAGCCTACCGGCGGAGCCCGATGTTACGGCGGTGTGACGATTCTGGGAGGAACTTGCAGGGAATTAGTTAGTCGTGGATACTTTTTCCTATCCCCCGGTCTGCACCCGATGCCTACCTGGACTTTTTCAAAGAGGAGATCCCTTCATGCACAAGCGCATTCTTCCGGCAGTGGCGCTCGGCGCCGCCGCCACGATCGCCCTGGCCGGCTGTGCCGGCGGCAGTGGCGACAACGGCTCGGCCGACGGTGAGGGCAAGGAGCTCACCGTCTGGATCATGAAGGGGACCAACCCCGACGCGACCGCGTTCTACGACAAGGTCTCCGAGGCCTTCGAGGAGGAGACCGGCGCGACCGTCAAGATCGAGGAGATCCAGTGGGCCGACGCCCACGACCGCTTCGTCACCTCGATCGCCGGCGGCACCACCCCCGACATCGCCGAGACCGGCACCACCTGGACCGCCGAGTTCGCCGACGCCGGCGCGCTCCTCCCGATCGACGAGTACGTCGACGGCGAGAAGGGCCTGCGCGACGACCTGGTCGAGGGCCTCTCGGTCGCGGGCACGTACGACGACGAGCTCTACGGCATGCCGTGGTACGCCGGCGTCCGCTCGATCGTCTACCGCACCGATGTCTTCGAGGAGCTCGGGCTCGAGGCTCCGAAGACGTGGGACGACATCGTCACCGCGGGCGAGGCCATCAAGGCCGCCAAGCCCGACATGCTGCCCTTCCCGGTCGCGGGCGACGCCGAGTTCCAGGTCTACCCCTGGGTCTGGGGCGCCGGCGGCGAGATCGCCACGAAGGACGGCGACACCTGGACGAGCGAGCTGGACAGCGCCGAGTCGCAGGCCGGCATCGAGTTCTACACGGGCCTGGCCACCGAGCACGGCTTCTCCTCCGCGGGTGCCACCACCTGGAAGGAGACCGACCTCCGTGACGCGTTCACGCAGGGCAACGTCGCCATGATGCTCTCCGGATCGTGGACCCCGAACGCGCTCGTCGAGGCCAACCCCGAGCTCGAGGGCAAGATCGGCGCCGCGGTCATCCCCGGCCAGGACGGCGGCATCGCCCCGTCCGTGCTCGGCGGCTCGCACCTGTCGATCTTCAACACCACCAAGAACGCCGACCTGGCGTGGGAGTTCGTCAAGCTCATGACCACCGGCAAGTTCGCCGAGCAGTGGTCGGACGAGACCGGCTACTTCCCCGGCGTGCAGTCCGCGATGGAAGAGGCCCTCGCCTCGACCGACCCGCTCGTCGCCCCGTTCGCGGAGCAGATGGTCGACGGCGGCGCGTCCGTCCCGGTCACCCCGAACTTCGGCGCCGTGCAGGCGAAGAAGACGACCAACGCCATGATCCAGGCCATCCTCAGCGGGCAGAAGGACGTCGCGACCGCGACGAAGGACGCCGCTGCGGAGATGACCGAACTGCTCAACCAGTAAGGAACCACTCCTTCCATGTCGATGGTGCAAGCGCCACTGCCGGCCACGAAGGCGGAGTCCACCTCCGCCTCCGTGGCCGGCGGCCGGAAGAAGCGAGGACTCTCGCTCGTCACGGCCCGTCCCTGGCTTCTCCTCGCGCCCGGGCTGATCATCCTCGCGGTGCTCATGCTCTGGCCGCTCGTCCAGGTGTTCATCTACTCGCTGCAGGACTACGGACTGCGCGAGATCAACACCGGCGAGAACAACTGGATCGGCCTGGACAACTACGTCGAGGCGCTCACCAACCCGACCCTGTGGACGGTGGTGCTCCCCAACACGGTCGGCTTCGCGGCCGTCGCGGTGTTCACCACCGTCGCACTCGGGACCCTGGTCGCGCTGCTGCTCGCGCGCCTCGGCACCGTGTGGCGCACCATCGTGTCCAGCTGCATCATGGTCGCGTGGGCGATGCCCGCCGTGACCGGCACCTACGTCTGGACGTTCATCTTCGATGCCGACCGCGGCATCTTCAACTCGGTGCTCCAGGACCTCGGCCTCATCGACGGCCAGGTCAACTGGTTCACCAACCAGTGGTCGTTCTACGCGATCGTGCTGCTGAACGTCGTGCACCACGGCTTCCCGTTCGTGGCGATCACGGTCCTCGCCGGGCTCCTCGGCGTCTCGAAGGAGATGCTGGAGGCCGCGGCCCTCGACGGCGCCGGTGCATGGCGCCGGTTCTGGAAGATCATCTTCCCCACGCTCAAGCCCGTGTTCTCGGTCGTCATCATCCTGTCGACCATCTGGGACTTCAAGGTCTTCGCGCAGGTCTATCTGATGCCCGGCGGAAGCGGCGGCAACCGCCAGGTGCTGAACCTGGGCGTGTGGTCGTACGTGGAGTCGTTCGGGCAGAACCGCTACGGCTTCGGCGCCGCGCTCGCGGTGCTGCTCACCCTCGTCCTGATCGGCATCACGATCGTGTACATCCGGTCGCTCATGAAGGAGGACGAGCTGTGAACCCGCGCCCCCGGCTCCGCTCCCGCATCGGTCTCGGGATCGGCGTCGCCGCCGTCCTGATCTTCACGCTGTTCCCTGTGTACTGGATGGTCTCCAGCGCACTCGACGGCAAGGCCTCCAGCGGTGGGCAGTCGCTCCTGCCGCAGGAGTTCACGTTCGACAACTTCGCCTTCGTGCTCACCGAGGGCGGCTTCGGCACCTACCTGCGCAACTCCGCCATCGTGGCGCTCGTCACGGTGCTCGTCAGCGCGCTGGTGTGCCTGCTCGCGGCGGTCGCCGTCGCGCGCTTCCGCTTCAAGTTCCGCACCACGATCCTCATGATGATCCTCGTCGTGCAGATGGTGCCGCTCGAGGCGCTCGTGATCCCGCTGTTCCTCCAGGTGAAGAGCCTCGGCCTGCTCAACAGCATCATCGGTCTGATGGTGGTGTACGTGGCGCTGTCGCTCGCGTTCGGCATCTGGATGCTGCGCGGCTTCGTCGCCGCCGTGCCCGTCGAGCTGGAGGAGGCCGCGTACATCGACGGCGCCAGCTGGTGGCGCATGTTCCGCTCGGTGCTGCTGCCGCTCGTGATGCCGGGTCTCGTCGCGACCAGCATCTTCAGCTTCATCACCGCCTGGAACGAGTTCATCTTCGCGATGACGATCCTCGGTGCCCAGACCGACCAGTACACGGTGTCGATCGGCCTCAAGTCGTTCTTCGGCCTCTACTCCAACGACTGGGGCAGCATCATGGCCGCATCGACCATCATCACCGTGCCGGTCATGATCTTCTTCGTGATCGTGCAGCGTCGGCTCTCCGCCGGCATGGTCGCCGGGGCGGTGAAGGGATGACCGACGAGCTGGAGCGCCTGGCGAACGGCGTGCTGTGGCCGGGCTTCCTCGGTACGGAGGCGCCCGCGTGGCTTCTCGATGAGCTGCGCGATGGACTGGCCGGTGTCGTGTACTTCGGGCAGAACGTCGGAGAGGGGCTGCCGGCGCTGAGCGCCCAGATCCTCGACGCGAACCCCGCGGCGCTGATCGGCGTCGACGAGGAGGGCGGCAGCGTCACGCGCCTGGAGTCGGCCACCGGCTCCACGCTCCCCGGCGCGGCGCAGCTCGGCACGCTCGACGATCTCGTCGCCTCGGAGCGCACCGGTGCGGAGCTCGCCCGCCGCGTGCGGGCGGTGGGCGGGAACGTCGTGCTCGGCCCGGTCGCCGACGTCAACACCGATCATCGCAACCCGGTCATCGGCGTGCGGTCCTTCGGCGCGGACGCGGAGCTCGTGTCGCGCCACGCGGTCGCGATGCTCGACGGCATCCAGGACGGCGGGGCGGCGGCGTGCGTGAAGCACTTCCCGGGTCACGGCGACACCCACGTCGACTCGCACCATGCGCTGCCCCGGATCGACCTCGACCTCGACGAGTACGAGCGCGAGCACCTGGAGCCGTTCCGTGCCGCGGTGGAGGCGGGCGTCGACGCCGTCATGACCGCGCACATCGTGGTTCCCGGGTGGGGCGACGCTCCGGCGACCCTCAACCCGCGCGTGCTCGGCATCCTGCGCGACTGGGGCTTCGACGGCGTGATCATCACCGACGCGCTCGACATGGCCGCGATCCGCGAGACCGTCGGGCTCGGCGGCGGCGCGGCACGTGCCCTCGCCGCCGGCGTCGACCTGCTGTGCATCGGCAATCCGACCAACCCCGGCGAGGCGGCGCTGCCCGACCAGGATCTGCGCGACTTCCGTGCTGCGCGCGACGGGATCGTGGCTGCGCTGCGCGACGGCTCGCTGTCGCGCGAGCGCGTGGAGGAGGCCGCGGGACGCGTGGCCGCCCTCGCCGCGAAGCTGCAGGCGCAGGCCGCCCGCGAGCACGCCGGGCAGCAGCCCGTGGACGGCTTCGACGCGCAGGACATCGCCCGGCGCGCGGTGACCCTCGTGGGCGCGGCGCCGGAGTCGGCCGAGGCGCTCGCGGTGATCGACGCCCGCCGTCGCTCGACCCTCGCCGTCGACAGCGCCGCGTCGTACGTGGCCAGCGCCCTCGCGGGCGACGGTGTGCGCGTCCGGCTCGATGTCGCCGCGCGTCCCGTGACGGAGCAGGACGACGTGATCGCCGAGGTCGTCGCGGCCCCGGGCACCACGGTCGTGCTGGTGGACCGGCCCGACGCGGAGCCGGCACAGCGCGCCCTCGTGGAACGCACGGCCACCCGCGACCCGCACGCGGTCGTGGTGAACGTCGGGCTCCCCGCCCGCACGCCGCTTCCCCTGCCGACCGTCGAGGTCGGGGCGGCCAGCAGGCTCGGGGCGCAGACCGCACGGGAGGCACTCCAGGGTCGCTTCCCGCTACGGCAGAGGTCGACCACCGCCGGTTGAGACGGGATCAGCGCATGGACGACGACGTTCTGGCCACGGTGCGGCGCTCCCTGCCCAGGCTGAGCGCGGCCGAGGGCCGCGTGGCTGAGACCATCCTCGGCGACCCCACGCTCGTCGTCGACCTCGCGATCAACGATCTGGCGCAGCTGTGCCGCACGTCGCTGTCCACCGTGGCGCGGTTCGCCCAGTCGCTGGGGTTCAGCGGCTACCGCGAGCTGCGGGTCGCGGTCGCCCGCTCGGTCACGCTCGCCCAGGCGCAGCAGGCGCGCTTCGGCCTGGACACCACCGCGATCGATCCGCACGACGGGCCAGGCGCGATCGCGGCGAAGCTCGCGGCGCAGGAGATCGACGCGATCGAGAAGACCGCCCGTGCGCTCGATGAGGCCGCCCTCGACCGGGTCGCGCGTGCGCTGGTGGCCGCCCGCCACATCGACCTGTTCGGTCAGGCGGCGTCGTCGCTGACGGCGCAGGATCTGCAGTTGAAGCTGTCGCGCATCGGGTGCTCGGTGTCGCACTCCGCCGATCCGCACCTGGCGATCACGACCGCGTCGCTGCGTTCGCCCGAGGACGTCGCGATCGCCTTCTCGCACGGCGGGGAGACGGCCGAGACGGTCAGGGCGCTGGAGGTGACGCGCGACACCGGAGCGCTCGCGGTCGCCGTGACCAGCGATGCGGACTCCCCGCTCGCGGCGGTGGCGGACGTGGTGCTGCTCAGCCAGGCGCAGGAGTCGCCGTATCGCATGGCGGCGATGTCGAGTCGGATCGCACAGCTCGCCCTGATCGACGTGCTGTTCGTGCGCGTGGTGCAGCACCGCGGGGAGCCGGTGGCCGTGTCCCTGCAGCGCACGCACGATGCCGTGCCGCCGCGCCGTCCGCGCCGCGCGTAGGGGGGTGACGGCAGGGAGGCTCAGTCCACGTGGTCGCGGGTGCTGGCGATCGCGCGCGTGGCGATGCGGTGCGCACGGGCCAGGCTGCCGCTGAGCGAGAGCCCGGCGAGCACCCCGGCGAGGAAGCCGCCGGCGAACGCGTCTCCCGCGCCGATCGTCTCCACGACGGGCGCGTCGAGGGCGTCGCTCTGCGCGCGATCCCCGCGGTCGAACGCCACGGCGCCGGCCGGGTCGGTCACCACGACGAACCGCGGCTCGGGGAACAGCGCGCGGAGGGCGTCGGGGTCGCTCGTGCCGAACACCGCCGCGGCGTCCGGCCTGGTGCAGAACAGCACGTCGGCGTCGCGGGCGAGTCCGCCCAGCAGGCGCTTCGCGTGATCTTCCCTCCCGCGCCAGAGCGCCGGACGCCAGTTGAGGTCGAAGCTCAGCAGCGCGTGAGCGGGACGGTGGTCGCGGAACAGCGCATCCTGCGCGGCGGCGGCCGAGTCCGACAGGGCTGGCGTGATGCCCGAGGTGTGCACGAGCGCGGCACGGGCGAGGAGGGCAGCGGCCGCGGGCGTCTCGAGGGTGCGCGGAGACAGTGCGGCGGCGGCCGACCCTGCCCGGTAGTAGTGCATCGTGCCCTCGACCGTGCCGTCCGGCCGGGGCGACAGCTCCTTGACGTACAGCCCGGTCGGCGCGTCCGCATCGACCTCGATCGCGCTGTCGTCCACGCCGTGGGCGCGGAGCTCGCCCGTCAGGAACCGGCCGAACCCGTCGTCGCCGACGCGCGAGACCACGGCCGTCTCGACTCCCGCCGAGGCGAGCGCGATCGCGGTGTTCCACTCCGCGCCCGCGAGCGACCGGTCGAACGTGCGGCAGATCTCCAGGGCACCGGCGGTGGCCGGGACGAGGGCGACCATGCCCTCGCCGAAGCAGACGGCGAGCGGGGTGGACTCTGGCACGTTCTCGACGGTACCCGATCCCGAGTCCCGCGCGTGTCGATACCGGATCGCAACCTCCGGCTATTTGGCATCCGCGATCCGGCTGGGTACCTTCGAGGAATCACCGTCTCCGGGGCGACGACGCCCCGGGTACGCGCATCGAAGCGCCCGACAGGGAAGGTCACACAATGCACCAGTCAGCCATGCGTCGGCGAGGGATCGTCGCCGTCACCGGAGCGGCCATCGCGGCTCTCGCTCTCGCCGGATGCGTCGCCAGCGAGCGCGGCGACAACGGTTCGGAGGGCTCGGGCGACGTCGACGGCACGTTCGTCTTCGCCGCGTCGTCCGATCCGGCGAGCCTCGACCCCGCGTTCGCGCAGGACGGCGAGACGTTCCGCGTCTCCCGCCAGATCTTCGAGGGTCTGGTGGGCACCGAGCCGGGCACCGCCGACCCCGCGCCGCTGCTGGCGGAGTCGTGGGAGTCGTCCGAGGACGGCATGTCGCACACCTTCCAGCTGAAGGAGGGGGTGACCTTCCAGGACGGCACCCCGTTCAACGCCGAGGCGGTCTGCTACAACTTCGACCGCTGGTACAACTGGACCGGTCTGGCCGCCTCCGAGGCGTTCGGCTACTACTACAACAAGCTCTTCAAGGGCTACGCGTCGAACCCCGCCGACGCCGTCTACAAGTCGTGCACGCCCGACGGCGAGAACTCCGTCACGATCGAGCTGAACAAGCCGTTCGCCGGGTTCATCGCCTCGCTGTCGCTGCCCGCGTTCGGCATGCAGAGCCCGTCCGCGATGCAGGAGTTCGGCGCCGATGAGGTCGGCGGGTCGGCCGAGGCGCCGCAGCTGTCCGAGTACGCGATGGGCCACCCGGTCGGCACGGGCCCCTACCAGTTCGAGGAGTGGGCGCCGGGCGAGCAGGTCACGCTCAAGGCCTACGACGACTACTGGGGCGACGCGGGTCAGGTCGACGAGATCATCTTCCGCACGATCGACGATCCGACGGCCCGCCGCCAGGCGCTCGAGTCCGGCTCGATCGACGGCTACGACCTCGTCGGTCCCGCCGACACCAAGGCGCTCGAGGACGACGGCTTCACGATGGTGTCGCGCCCGCCGTTCACGATCCTGTACCTGGCGTTCAACCAGGCCGTGCCCGAGCTGCAGGACCCGAAGGTGCGCGAGGCCCTCTCGTACGCGGTCGACAAGGACGCGCTGATCAGCCAGGTGCTGCCCGAGGGCACGCAGAAGGCCACGCAGTTCGTGCCCGAGGTCGTCAACGGCTACAACCCCGACGTCACGACCTACGACTACGACCCCGAGAAGGCCAAGGCCCTGCTCGCGGAGGCCGGCTACGACGAGTCGAACCCGCTGAAGCTCACCTTCAACTACCCGGTCAACGTGTCGCGTCCCTACATGCCGGACCCCGAGCAGATCTTCACGGTGCTGTCGTCGCAGCTGTCCGAGGTCGGCGTGGAGACCACCCCGGTGTCGGAGGAGTGGGTCGAGTACCTCGACCGCACGACCGGCACCTCCGACCACGGCATCCACCTGCTGGGCTGGACGGGCGACTACAACGACACCGACAACTTCGTCGGCGTGTTCTTCGGCCAGCAGAGCTCGGAGTGGGGCTTCGACAACCCGGAGCTGTTCCAGAAGCTGACCGAGGCTCGCGGCGTGTCCAACCTGGAGGAGCAGACCGCGCTGTACGAGGACATCAACGAGATGGTGGCGGAGTTCATCCCCGGCGTCCCGCTCGCGCACCCGGCTCCGACGCTCGCGTTCGACCCGCGCGTGAAGAGCTACCCTGCCAGCCCGGTGAACGACGAGGTCTTCACGGACATCGTCCTCACCAAGTAACGGCCTGACCGACCGAGACCCCTTCGTCTCGTCGCTCCGCTCCTCGCTCAGGGACCGGATCGGGAAACCACCCCGGTTCGGTCCCTGAACGAGCGGAGCGAGACGACGGGCCTGATCGACGGAGATCTTCGTGCTGCGCACCATCGGCAGGCGACTGCTGTTCCTCATCCCCACCCTGTTCGGGCTCAGCATCCTGCTGTTCGCCTGGGTCAGGGCCCTTCCCGGCGGCCCCGCGGTCGCCCTCCTCGGCGAGAAGGCCACACCCGAGGCGATCGCCAGGGTCAACGAGCTCTACGGCTTCAACAAGCCGCTCATCGAGCAGTACTTCATCTGGATCACGCGCCTGCTGCAGGGCGACTTCGGCACCTCGATCCAGACCAACCGTCCGGTGGTGGAGGAGTTCTTCCGCCGGTTCCCCGCCACGATCGAGCTGAGCGTCATGGCGCTCATCTTCGCGGTGGGCGTTGGCATCCCGCTCGGCTACTGGGCCGCGCGGCGACACGGCAAGTTCACCGATCACGCCTCGGTCGTGCTGAGCCTGATCGGCATCACCATCCCGGTGTTCTTCCTGGCGTTCATCCTCAAGTACGTCTTCGCGGTGCAGCTGGGCTGGCTGCCGTCCGACGGGCGGCAGAACCCGCGGATAGACGCGACGCATCCCACCGGGTTCTACGTGTGGGACGGCATCATCACCGGCGAGTTCGACGCGGCGTGGGACGCCATCCTGCACCTCATCCTCCCGGCGCTCGCGCTCGGCACGATCCCGCTGGCGATCATCGTGCGCATCACAAGGGCGAGCGTGCTCGAGGTGCAGAACGCCGACTACGTCCGCACCGGGCGCGCGAAGGGCGTCGGCTCGTCGACACTGCGCAGCCGCTTCATCCTGCGCAACG
>NZ_SSDQ01000127.1:0-279 GCF_004794315.1 Microbacterium sp. PF5
ATGCTCGTCGCCGCGATCATGCTCATCATCGCGATGGCGCAGGCCTACTCCTGGGCGCTCGTGACCGGCGGCACGCCGCAGATCGTCGCCGACGCCGTGCTCGGGCTCACGGACAACGTGCTGCTCATCCTCTTCGTCGCCAACGTGATCCTGCTGCTCATCGGCACGGTCGTCGAGGGCAACGCGGCGATCATCAACTTCACGCCGATCCTCCTGCCGATCGTCACGGCCGCGGGCGTCGACCCGGTCCACTTCGGGCTCATCGTCGTCATCAACCTC
>NZ_SSDQ01000128.1:0-811 GCF_004794315.1 Microbacterium sp. PF5
CCTCCTGACTCACACCACTGCGGACGAAATCGCCCCGCTCCCCGGTCAACGACGGGAAACTCGACAGCAGCCGTTTCGTGTACTCGTGCTGCGGGGTCCGGTAGATCTCCTCCGCCGTGCCCTGCTCCACGATCCGCCCCTGGAGCATCACCGCGATCCGGTCACTGATCTCGATCAGCATCGGCAGGTCATGCGTGATGAAGATCACCGCGAACCCCAACCTCTCCCGCAACCGCATGATCTCCCGGATGATGCCCCGCTGCACCACCACATCCAACGCCGTGGTGGGCTCATCCATGATCATCACCTGCGGATCGAGCGCCAACGCCATCGCGATCATCATCCGCTGCCGCATCCCGCCCGACAGCTCATGCGGGAAACTCGTCAGGCGGTTCGGATCCACCCCCACCAGCGTCAGCAACTCCTCCGCCCGCTCCCGCTTCGCCCTCTTACTCATCCCCGGACGGTGCGTGTCGAAGATGTCGAAGATCTGCGCCCGCACGGAGATCACCGGATTCAACGAGTTCATCGCCCCCTGGAACACCATCGAGATCTTGTCCCACCGGAACGCCCGCAACCCCTCCCCATCCAGGCCCACCACATCGATGTCGTGACCATCCCGGTCATGGAACACGATCTCGCCCTGGGTCATCAACGCCGGAGCCTTCAACAACCGGTTCATCCCATACGCGAGCGTCGTCTTCCCACACCCCGACTCCCCCGCCAACCCCAGGATCTCGCCACGGTTCAGCGTCAACGACACATCGCGGACAGCCTTGACCGGCGGATCCACCTCGTACTCGATCGACAC